>JAPLEB010000025.1 GCA_026391555.1 Bacteroidia bacterium
CTTGAAACATTGGCTGCCGCAGGATTTATTTTTGTACTGGTTCTTACTTTACTTTCAGGCCGTACATACTGTTCTTTCTTATGTCCTCTTGGTATCGGGCAGGATCTTTTCAGCAGGATAGGTGGACGTTTTAAGAGAAAATTCAGAAGGTATGGTTTTAAAAAACCATTTACCATATTAAGGTACTCTCTTCTGGCCCTGACTCTTATTGTTACTTTAATCTGGGGTATTTATTTGATTACCCTGCTTGACCCTTATAGTATTTTTGGCAGGTTCATGACCTATTTTGCCAAGCCGGGAGTTATTTTAATAAATAACTTCCTTTCCGGTATACTTGGTAAATTTGATATCTATACACTTAATAATGTTCCTGTAAATGGATTTCCTTTAATTGTCTATTCCATTCCTGCAGCTTTTTTTATTCTTATTGGAACCTTGTCTTTTACAAAAGGACGTCATTACTGCAATATGATCTGCCCCGTGGGAACTTTGCTTGGTCTTCTTTCTAAAGTTTCCCTTTTTAGAATAAAATTTAATGAAACGGCTTGTACCAGGTGTGGGAGATGCGCCTTAAGATGTAAATCTTCCTGCATTGACTTTCTCAGGTACGATATTGATGTTACACGGTGTGTTGACTGTTTTAATTGCATAAATGCTTGTCAGGATAAGGCAATTTCATTTGGCATTGTGAAATTAAAAAAGAAGGTTCATGAGACTGATGAGAGTAAACGAAAGGTCATAGCCGGATCTATTCTGCTACTGTTTGGGTTATCGCGTGTTTCAAGCGGACAGGAAAAATCTGTTCCAAAACCCTGGAAAGACTCAACAGTTAAAGAAAACAAAACTTACCCGGTATGCCCCCCCGGGGGAGTAGGGATTGAAGAATTTAATAAGTATTGTACTGCTTGTTCATTGTGTATAAACGCCTGCCCGAATGGTGTATTACAACCTGCTCTTTCCCAATATGGACTTGCTGGAATTATGCAACCGGTAATGGACTACCACAAGAGTTTTTGTACATATAATTGTACAATATGTACTGACATTTGTCCAACGAATGCTCTTCACCCTCTTATGCTTGAGGCCAAAAAACTTACCCAGATTGGAAAAGCAAATTTTATAAAGGATAATTGTATTGTAAAAATGGAAAAAACAGCCTGCGGGGCATGCTCAGAAAGTTGTCCGACAAATGCTGTCCACATGATTCCTTATATTGGAAACCTTGTTATTCCTGAGGTTACTGAAGATATCTGTATTGGTTGTGGCCATTGCGAATATGCATGTCCCGCAACCCCTTATAAAGCAATTTTCGTTGATGGAAATGTTGTTCATGCAGCAGCAAAAAAACCTGAAAATGTCGAGTCTGATGTAAAAACTCCTGTCGATTTTCCATTTTAGAAAGATAATACCCTTACTCATGAAGCTTGAAAATCAATTAAAAATCTAATAATTATACGAGGTTTCAATTTAATACATAACTATGAACCCATCACATATTGAACATATTGGGATAGCTGTCAGTAACCTTGAGACTGCAATCAGTTTCTATGAAAATGTATTGGGCCTGAAATGCTATAATATTGAGTTGGTGGCTGAGCAAAAAGTACGGACTGCCTTCTTAATGGTGGGGAAAACAAAGATCGAGTTGCTTGAATCAACCAATCCTGAAGGTCCTATTGGAAAATTCATAGAAAAAAAAGGTGAAGGAATTCATCATATTGCTTTTGCTGTGGAAAATATTGAGGAGCAATTGGTACGTGCAGAAAAGATGGGAGTAAAACTGATTGATAGCGCTCCGAGGAAAGGTGCAGAAGGTCTTGATATTGCTTTTCTACACCCT
Organism: Bacteroidia bacterium; assembly: GCA_026391555.1. Taxonomy (GTDB): domain Bacteria; phylum Bacteroidota; class Bacteroidia; order Bacteroidales; family VadinHA17; genus LD21. The sequence continues at coordinate 1,841 of JAPLEB010000025.1, forward strand.
AAGTCAACTTCCGGTGTTCTTATTGAGCTTTGTGAAAAAAAAGTCAGGTAATGGAAAGATATAAATGTGTCATCTGTGGATATGTTTACGACCCGGAACAGGGAGATTTGTCCGGGGGAATTGAACCGGGTATTCCTTTCAGCGACCTCCCTGTAGACTATACATGTCCTGTGTGTGGTGCAGGTAAAGATGAATTTCTAAATTATGATTAACCCCCTTGTTTTATTATCGGCATGTTTCTTACAACATCCGTAAGAAGGTCCCAGAACATTTGTGCTGTTTTTATTTCAATCATCTCTTCGGGAGTATGTGCTCCTCTGATTGTAGGGCCAAAAGATATCATGTCAATCCCTTTGATCTTTTCAAAGACCAAACCACATTCCAATCCTGCATGGATTGCCCTGATCATTGGCTCTTTTCCAAATAATTCGTGGTACGATTCGCGTGTTATTTTAAGTATTTCTGATGTAAGATTCGGTTTCCATCCCGGATATCCGTCAGAATGAACTACTTCTGCTCCGGCAAGTCTCAGACAAGATTCAACCATCGCGGCTGCATCATGCTTTGACGATTCAACAGAACTTCTCTGGGTGGTAATGATCTTAATAGTATTATTCTCACTGAATTTAGCTGAAGCAAGGTTTGTAGATGTTTCAACAAGATCATCCATTTCTTTCGACCATGCAATAACCCCATGAGGACAGTAAGTTAATACATTAAGGAGCTTTGCCATGCTCTCTTTATCCATAACGAAAGAGGGGAGGTCGACTTCCCTGACAGATATCTTTAAATCCTTCTCTAAATCACCAAATTCATCAATCAGAATAGAATAGAAATCTTTAATTACGGAATTAATTGCTGCACTTGATGATTGGTTATAGACAATAGTTGAAAAAGCTTCTCTTGGAATTGCATTCCTCAGATTCCCTCCATCAAAGTTGGCTATTGAAATTTCAAACTGATTTGAAATATTCCAGAGAATCCTATTTATGATCTTCACGGAATTGCCATAACCTTTGTGAATTTCATCACCTGAGTGCCCACCATGTAATCCGGTAACGGAAATTTCGAGAGCACAGGAACCATTTCCAACCGGAGTAGATTTATATTTCATTGTTCCGACAGTGTCCATCCCTCCGGCACATCCGATGAAAAGTATTCCTTCATCTTCAGAATCAAGGTTTATCAGAGTTCTGCCTGTGAAGGACTCAGGTTTAAGATTGATTGCTCCTGTCATCCCCGATTCTTCATCTACAGTGAACAGACATTCGATTCTCCCTGCCTTCAGATTCTCATCTGTCAGAATTGCCATTTGCGATGCAATACCGATACCATCATCGGCACCCAGAGTAGTTCCTTTGGCAGTAACCCATCCATCTTTTACTTCAGGTTTTATAGGATCAGTTGCCCAGTTATGTGGATAATCGGCATTCTTTTCTCCAACCATGTCTATATGACTCTGAAGAACAACGGTTTTCCTGTTATCCATTCCCGGAGATGGTGGTTTGATAATCAGGATATTTCCAACTTCATCCTCTTTTGATTCAAGCTTGTTTTTCTTAGCAAAATCAAGAAGATATTGCCTGATCTTGCCCTCATTTTTTGACAAACGCGGGATACTACAAATCTCTTCAAAATAGATCCAGATTGGCGCTGGATTTAATTGACTTAAAACGCTCATACTTGGTAAAGGGTATCTCAAAGCAGTGCACAAACTTACTACTTTAATTTCATCTTTTATGTTTACTTCTCCACTTCTTGCTTCTTACTACATACTTCTTACTTCTTACTACATACTCCATGCCGAGCATCATCCGAGTTTCATTTTTTCGACCTCTTCGATATTTCTTTCATTAGTAACAGCTTTGGCATCAGGAGTATACAGGTAGTCAATAAGATCCTGGTATTTATCCATTATTTTTCCTCTTACAATTTTCATTGTTGAGTTCATAAGACCGTTGTCTTCAGTAAAGCTTTGTTCCAGTATCCCGATAGCTACCGGAAGCCATCTCTGAGGAAACATATTTCCGAAATTGCCATTTGTACGATATTCGTTTACCTCACTTTCGATCAATGTAATTACAGTGCGTTTTCCTTCGTCAGAGTCAGCGCTAAGATTCTTTTCTTCAAGATATAATTTGAGGGCATGCTGGTTCGGCACAACAATGGCTACTGTATAAGGTTTCTGGTTATTGTATAACATGCATTGATCGATGTACTTCGATTGTTCGGAAATAGCTTCTTCGATCCCCTCCGGGCTGAATTTTTCTCCATCATCGGCAATAAGCAGGCTTTTGAAACGGCCAAGCACATAAAGGAATCCATCTTCGGTCATATATCCCATGTCACCTGTATATAACCATCCATCTTTTATGGTTTCTTTTGTAGCAGCCTCATTTTTCCAGTAGCCATGCATAACATTTTCTCCTCTGATGACTATTTCGCCTTTTTGGCCAATAGGCACTTCATTGCCATCGTCATCGCATATTTTAAGATCCATATTATTGACTAGCACTCCGGATGATCCGAGTTTATGCCTGCTTGTGGAATTGGACGATATTACGGGAGAGGCTTCACTTAAACCATATCCCTGATACATTGGAATTCCCAGTGCATAAAAAAACCTTTGTAGTTCAATTTCCAGAAGTGCCCCGCCGCCAATGAAAAAGTCGAGCTCTCCGCCATAGCCTTCACGAATTTTACTGAATAGAATCTTATCATAAAGATTCAGAAGTGGCTTTTTCAGCCTTTGTAAACCTATTCCTTTATTCCAGCCCTCTTTGTTATATGAATAGGATATCTTAAGAGCATGATTAAAAAGCATTTCAATCGCGCTCCCTTTCTCTTTGATCCCTTTCTCAATATTCTTCCTGAAATTTTTCGCGATGGCAGGTACACTCATGAGAAGATTTGGTTTGATCTCTTTCAGACAAGACGGCAGATTTCTGAGAGTCTCCATTGGTGTTTTCCCGGTTTTGACAGAGGCTATACTTGCTCCTTTTCCCATGAATGCAAATATCCCGCAGGTATGACCGAATGAGTGGTCCCATGGAAGGATCAGGAGCGTTTTATAAAATGAAGGGATATCCATCAGACTATAAGCCTGGTATACGTTAGTAACATAGTTCCCGTGTGTGAGGATGATTCCCTTGGGATCGGCAGTTGTGCCTGATGTATAACAAATATTTGCAAAATCAGCAGGAGTGAGGCTTCTGAATAATTCTTCGAACTTTGTCAGATTCTCAGGTACATCAAGCCATTCCCTTCCAATCTTTCTTACTTCATTAAAATGGATCTCATTATTAGCATACTCTTCCTGGGTATCGAAATGTATTATTTTTTCTATTGTAGGGCATTCTCCGATAACTTCTTTAAGTTTCTGGGCCTGAACTGAAGAAACCATTATCATTCTTGACCCGGAATGGTTAATCCTGAATTTTATCTCTTCAGGGTTAAGTTTTACAGATAAAGGGACATTCATTGCACCGGTGTAAAGAATTCCCATTTCTCCAATAACCCAACTATTGCGGCCTTCAGAAACAAGACTTAGTCTGTCACCTTTTTTTATTCCAAGTTTAATAAGTCCGGCTGCAAATTCGTAAACCTGTTTTCTCGTCTCACCGTATGTGGTACCTTCATATTTATCGTTTGGTTTCTCCCACAGATAAACATTATTGCTGAACTTTTCAACGCTTTCTTCGAAGAATTGTATTAAGGATTTCATCTACTCAGTTTTTATGATTGTCAATAATTTTAATATGCCGAATATACAAAATCCGCAGTATTTTATCATCATGAAGGAATAATAATATAATTTGGTTAGGTTTTTTTTAATTTGTATCTTTGATCATTATCCTTTTAATAATTGAAGCTCTTCGCAGCAAGCAACGGAGAACCGAGTTTACGAGCTCGGCGAAGCCAATGCGCTCGCGGGGATTCAAATGAAAAAGTTCTTTATTAATTTTAAATATTTTATTATGAGACATTTATCAGCAATTTTTTTAATAGTACTTCTGGTTATTCTCCCCTCTTGTAAATTTTTCAAGGGTAAAGGATTATTCGGCAGAAAGGCCGATACTATGGCTGTTTGGCAAGCCAGACAGGACAGTACACGGGTTGTCGATTCGATCAGAAAAGTTCAGGACCGGTTAATGGCAATTGAAAATGCAAAAATCGATTCTGCAAGGAAAGCTAATGATGAGCGGCTGGCTTGGGAAAGTAAACAAAAGTATAATATTATTGTTGGCAGTTTCATTACACCTGAATACGCAAAAGGACTTGCAGAAGTTTACCGGAAGAAAGGTTATGATACAAAGATACTTAAGATGGAAGGGAGCAGGTTTGAACTGGTATCTGCTGAAGCTCATGAGAGTTTCAGAAAAGCTGCTGCCCGTCTGAAAGAGTTCCAGTATTCAATTGAAGTTGATGCCTGGATGTATATCAAAAAGTAATTATATTCATTAATATCACGTAAGGCTGCTTATCAAGTGGCCTGAATTGTATTTCTGAATATGGTCTCTTCACGGTCTGGTCCTACTGAAACCATTGTGACCGGTATATTTGTCTGTTTCTCTATAAAGCCGATATATTTTTTCAGAGCCTCCGGTAATTCATTAAATTCCCTTAGCCTGGAAATATCTTCTTCCCAACCTTGCATATCGGTATAAACAGGTTCAATAACAGAATCGGTACTGAATGGTATCTCCAGACATTCCTTTCCTTCAACTTTATATGATGTGCATATTTTTACGGTTTTAAACCCCGACATTACATCGGCTTTAGTCATAAAAAGTTTTGTAATACCATTTATCATTATGGAATACTTCAATGCAGGCAGATCGAGCCATCCGCAACGTCGTGGACGGCCTGTAGTAGATCCGAACTCACGGCCGATATTTCTTAAAGTGGTACCTGTCTCATCGTTTAGTTCAGTCGGAAACGGTCCGCTACCCACTCTTGTGCAATATGCTTTGAAAATACCGAAAATCTCTCCGGTTAGTTTTGGTGAAATACCCAAACCGGTACAAGCTCCTGCACTGATGGTGTTGGAGGAAGTAACAAAAGGATATGAACCAAAATCTACATCAAGCATAGTCCCCTGGGCGCCTTCTGCAAGTATCCTCTTTCCTTTTCCGGCAAGTTCATTAACGAGGTATTCTGTATTGACCATCCGGAAGTTTTTCAACATTTCAATTCCTTCGAACCATCCTTTTTCATACTCTTTAAGATCGAATTCGAAATCATAGCTTTTCAGAATGGTCAGATGGCTCTTCACGTGATCATTATATATCTCAATGAAATCTTTCCGGAGAATATCGCCAACTCTTAGTCCGTTGCGACTGGTTTTGTCGGTATATGCCGGACCAATACCTTTAAGAGTTGAGCCTATTTTGGATTTACCCTTATGAGCTTCATAAGCAGCATCAAGAATCCTGTGACTTGGCAGAATAAGATTTGCCCTGGTGGATATTATAAGTCGTTTTGAGAGCTCACTTACAGATGGTCCCAACTCTTCGATCTCTTTCTTAAAAACAGAGGGATCAATTACGACACCATTTCCTATTATATTTAACTTCTCAGGATGAAAAATCCCTGAAGGAATAAGATGAAGTACGTGTTTAACATTATTAAACTCGAGTGAATGTCCGGCATTCGGCCCTCCCTGGAAACGGGCAATAATATCGTAGACCGGGCTTAATGCATCAACGATTTTTCCTTTTCCCTCATCACCCCACTGCAGACCTAACAGTATGTCAATGTTCATATTAGATAATATGTAAAAAATTAAAAAATGCTTTACAATGTACGAAATAATTCAACTATACGACTGCTGAAAAATATATTGTTGATAAAAGTTTCGGGCATCGCAAAATCCGCCTTGCTAAAATGTATTTATTATTCAGATATATATAAAACGGAAGGGGCAGGGTCAACGCACGAAGAAATAAAAAACTGATAGGCTATTAACAAATTAGGCGGGGTTATTAACGGTTATTTTTAGATAGAAATAATTTTTAGGTGGTTATTAACAATATGGTGCTATAATATTGTTAATCTGTTAATTA
>JAPLEB010000123.1 GCA_026391555.1 Bacteroidia bacterium
GGATCTTGGCTATATTTCACTTATTGAATGTAAGCTTGAAACCGGACGAACACATCAGATAAGGGTACATTTCAGTCATATAAAACATCCTCTGTTTAACGATAAGGAATATGGTGGAGATCAAATACTTAAAGGAACAACCTTTACAAAATATCAGCAATTTATTAAAAATTGTTTTAAGATACTGCCACGTCAGGCCCTTCATGCAAAATCGCTGGCATTCGATCATCCTGTATCCGGGAAAAGACTCTCGTTCGACTCCAATCTGCCTGATGACATGCAACAGGTAATTGAAAAATGGCGGAAGTATATTTCGGGCAGGGATTCCACTCAATAATTACCCGGAAGTTTATTTTGAACAAACGAATGAAGAACAAACGAATGTAGAATTTAGAATTTTTGTCTTTTTACTTTTGTCCCCGCCGAAGCGGGATCTTCGCTGCGCTTCGACTTTTGTCTTGCCTTAAGCCCTGAGCTACCACCTACCAGCTACCCCCGGCGCCACCGCCACCAAAACTACCACCACCAAAACCGCCAAAGCCGCCACCTCCACCGCCACCACCTGAAAATCCACCCCAGCTTCCGCTATGTGAACCTCTTCCTGAGCCCATCATTCCGAGTAGTAACCAGAAAGGCAACCCACCTGTACTGATATTTTTTTTGTTCGATCCTCCTGATTTTCTGGAGATCATTGCTATAATAAAGATTATAATAATAATGATGAGTCCAACCGGTGCATCTTTACCGGTATTCTTCTTTGCCCTTTGTCCATATTCTGCAGCGGAAAACTCACCTCTTGCAAGCGACATGAGAGTATTTGCTGCAATACTCAATCCACCATAGTAATCTCCATTCCTGAATGCAGGAAGAATTTCATTATTAACTATATCTATACATGCCAGATCAGGAATTGGTCCCTCAATTCCGTACCCCGTGGCAATCTGCACTTCGCCCTTTGTATCAGTTTTTGTTTTTACAAGTATCAAAATACCATTGTTATGACCCTTCTGTCCGACTCCCCATTTTTCACCTAATCGCTGCGCATAATCCGAAGGAGCATAACCGTTGAGATCTTTAACTATCACAATTGCAATCTGTGTCGATGTTGAATCATTGAAAGAAACAAGTTTCCGCTCAAGCGCCTTCACTTCTTCACCGGTAAGCAGTCCGGCAAAATCATTTACAAGCCTTGGAGGAACAGGCCTCTCAGGAATATTCTGTGAATAGGCATTTCTTTGTGTGAAAGCAGAAAACAGAATAATCAGGGTAAGTAAATACAAACTATTTTTTCTCATAATGTTTACTCTCCCTTTATTTTATCGAATGAAATCTCATCGGAAAGTTCGTTTACATCATCCTTGCTGTAAGGGAAATGAGTCTTAAGCTGTCTCCCGGCAAGCACAATTCCTTCTGAAAGTCCTTCCGTAAATTTACTTTCCCTGAAGTTTTTCTGAAGCAGTTCGCTTACCTCATCCCAAAAACCGGCAGGCACTTTTGCATTAATACCGGCATCGCCGATGATGGCGTACTTTTTGTCGCTAACAGCAAGATAAAACAGCACACCGTTACGTTCATCTGTTTTGTGCATCCCCAGTTTTTTGAATACCCATGCCGCTCTGTCGAGGACATCACCAGTAAATGAGGTTTCTATATGAACTTTTATCTCTCCTGATGTTGCTTTTTCGGCTTCCTTTACAGATGCAAGAATCTGAGCCTGTTGTTCTTTCGTAAAGAACGATGAAGCTTTCATTTATTATGTATGTATAAAATTAAAATTTAACTTCCGGTGCCTTCTCAGCGCCTTCAACTGACTCAAAATACGGTTTAGCCAGGAAGCCAAACGAACCTGCAATGAAGTTCTGAGGAAATCTTTTTATAAAAGTATTATATGACAAAACCACTTCATTGAACTTTCTTCTTTCAACTGAAATTCTGTTCTCTGTACCTTCAAGTTCTACCTGAAGGTCTCTGAAATTCTGAGTTGCCTTTAGTTCGGGATATTTCTCAACAACAACCATCAGCCGGGATAGAGCTGATGAAACCTGTCCCTGAGCCTGCTGAAACTGCTGCATATTTTCGGCAGTCATCTTTGTAGGATCAATTGTAACTGAAGTAGCTTTCGATCTGGCCTCAATAACCTGTGTAAGAGTAGTCTGTTCAAAATTGGCAGCGCCTTTAACAGTATTGACGAAATTGGGAATAAGGTCTGATCTGCGCTGGTATGATGTTTCAACATTACCCCACTGACTGGTTACCCCTTCGTTCATTGTAACCATATCGTTATAAACTTTTGTACCCCAAAGTACTATGGCTAAAACAACAAGCGACAGAAAGCCTGCTATAATAATTGTGATTAAACAACCTTTTTTCATTTTCATTATTTTTTAAATTTATACAAAGGTAATACATCGTTTTGATTAATCAATTATTCATTTTGATCAAAAATTATTCGCATTATTGCTTAAATTTGTTGCGATAATAAAAATACAAGATGAGAACAATTGCTATTGTTGCAGGTGGTGATTCCTCTGAATTTGAGGTCTCGGTAAAGAGCGCCAATGAAGTTGGTAAGGCTTTGTCCTCCAGGTATATAGTTTATATTATTATGATTCGGGGAACCAATTGGTACTGGGAAGATCAGCAGGGCCGTTTTCATAATATTGACAAGAATGATTTCAGTCTTGTTACCGATGAATACAGGATACGTTTCGATGCAGTATTTATAGCGATACATGGTACTCCCGGGGAGAATGGCTTTCTGCAGGGGTATTTTAACATGATGGGTGTTCCTTACACAAGTTGCGGTGCATTTTGCTCCGCCCTGACATTTAATAAACAGGCATGCAAACTCTTTCTGAAAGAGAATAAGATCCCGATGGCTGATGCTATACTGATCAGAAAAGGAGATAAAACAGACACCAAAAACATTATTAAACAGGTTGGTCTTCCCTGTTTTGTAAAGCCAAACGACAGCGGGTCGAGTTTCGGTGTAACCAAGGTTAAGAAGAGTGAAGAGTTGATTTCAGCTATTGAAATCGCCTTTAAGGAGAGTAACGAGGTGATGATAGAAGCATTCATTGATGGCAGGGAAGTGGCATGTGGTGTTGTAAAAACAAAGAAAAGAGTTATCATTCTTCCCGTCACTGAGATTATAAGTAAAAATGAATTTTTTGATTACGAAGCAAAATATACCCCCGGGAAGTCGATCGAGGTCACTCCAGCCGATATGCCTGAAGTTGTTACAGATGATATCCAACGACTAAGCTCACTTATTTACGATCTGCTTGGATGTAAGGGGATTGTAAGGGTTGACTTCATAATAATCGGCCAAAAACTATTTTTCCTCGAGATCAACACAGTTCCCGGAATGACAGAAGAAAGTCTGGTTCCAAAACAGGCAGAATCTGCAGGAATACTTCTTGAGGAACTATATTCTATGGTTGTTGAAGATATTTTTGAATAAAGGTTTAAGGTACAAAACCAGATGACGGTCATCTTTTTACTTCCCGGTCATATTCAGGCTTCCCACATAAAATCCAGGGTCGACTTTAATAACTGCATTTTCAATATCCAGTATAATTGTCGTGAATCTTGCGGTTGGAGTTATTGTTTTCGCCAGTCCGGATACGTATATTTTTAGTGGCATGTCAAACCCGGGGACACAGTTATTCCATCTGAAAGAGAGATCATTTCCTTTAACATAATACTCAAATACAGGGATTTTTACATCCCTGAGGTACTGATCGAAAAAGGTTTTCAGGTTTATCCCTGTTTTTTCACTTAAATAGTTCTCGATCTGCGAGCCTTTTACAACCTGATGATAAAAATTCTTATTAAGTCCACGCAAAATGGCTCTCCATTTCTCGTCATCATTAACGATCTGACGGAGTGTATGAAGCATGTTGCCACCCTTATAGTACATATCGCCTGAACCTTCGTTGTTAACATTATAAATACCAATTATTGGTCTGTCGTTTTTGATGTTGCTTCGGGTACCCAGGACATATTCACTTCCGGCCTCCTTACCATAATAATATTCCACGTAGAGATTCTCGGAGTAATTAATAAAACTCTCATGAATCCACATATCGGCAATATCCTCGTAGGTGATGCTGTTTGCAAACCATTCATGCCCCGATTCGTGAATAATAATAAAGTCGAATTTTAAGCCCCACCCTGAACTACTCAGGTCAGTTCCACGGTAACCATTCTTAAATCCATTTCCGTAGGTCACTGAGCTCTGGTGCTCCATCCCGAGGTAAGGCGCCTCGACAAGCTTGTAACCATCTTCATAAAACGGATAAGGGCCGAACCAGTGCTCAAAAGCGGCAAGCGTCATTGGCGCCTGTTTGAATTGTATCCTGGCTTTTTCAAGGTTCTCTTTCAAAACATAATAATCACAATCAAGTGGTCCTTTTTCGCCATTAAAAATTTCAGAGAAGTGAACATAGTCTCCGATATTGATATTCACACCGTAATTGTTAATGGGGTTTGCAACAAACCAATTGTAAGTCTTTGTATTGTTTTTCAGCTTAAACACACTTCTCAGTCTTCCATTTGAAACATCCATCAGATTTCCCGGCACATTCACACTTATCAGCATGCTATCGGGTTCATCGTACATATGGTCCTTGCACGGCCACCACAGACTTGCACCATCACCCTGACATGCAGTGGCAACGAAAGGCAGACCAATATTATCTTTTGCCCATGTAATACCTCCAACCCAGGGAGGTCTGGTTGATACTCTGGGTTTTCCACCATAGGTCAATACGGCAGAATAGATACGCCCCGGCTCCTGCTTTTCAGCGAGTTCAATCCAATATACATTACCCTCTTGTTTGAAATTCAGAACTTTATTATTCTGCACAGCCTTAGTCAGTTTCAGAGGTTCCTGAAGGTCTATCTGCATCAGATTGGAAGAACTGACAACCCGGTAAGTGACTGTGTTAGTTCCATAAATAGTACTATCGGAAGGATTAACGGCAATATCAAGATGATAATAAGTGAGGTCCCACCATGCTCTTTCTGGTGTTATCGATCCGCGGAGTGTGTCCTGACTTGTAAAAGTTACCTTTTGCGACGGTGACTGCACCGGGAATAACAGAACAATACAAGTTAGTAAAATCCCATATAAAATAGAATATTTATTTATTGTGAACCTGCAATATAAATCCTGACAATTCATTAAGCCACCAATTGTAAATAATCACTATACAATTCTTTTAGTATAGAAGAGCTTATCGTCTCCTTCATCATAAAAATTCTTCAATCTGGCTTCCAGTTCAAACTTATTACTATCATAAAAAGCCCTTGTCGGGGAATAGCGTTCAAGTCCGGATGTTTCAGCAATAATAATTTTACAGCCCATACTCCTGGCCTGATTACAAGTCTTCTCCAATAACTTTTTACCAATACCTTTACCGCGGAAATCGTTGTGGGTAGCGATCCAGTAAAGGTCAAAGCTTGTTTTAGACATAGTGATGGGACCATAGCATGAATAGGCCACTGTAATACCATCCACTTCTGCAAATACGAAATAGTATCCTGTTGATTCACCCAGGCTTAAGCGTTCTGTAACCAGTTCAACGGCTACTTCAACTTCGTGGTCATAGAAAAATTTTGTTGAATCAACTATTTCCATGACTCTTTTTATATCACGTTTTTCCGGAGCTGTTCTGAATGTCAGGTTCATAATTAGATGGTTTAAATGTTGTAAATAGTGTATCTAATACACTTAAAATATAGTATTGATCAAAAATCCATATTGTTCGGCAGGGCATGGTGTGAACCTCTTCTGATTGAAATAGCCTATAGCTTTGAGCAGGGGATAAAACACAGAAAAGCACCAAAGTAAATTATTTAAGACTGATTTACAATACGTTATGAAAACAAGGTTGCCTCACAACGTAATTTTGAGACAGTCTTTATTTTTTTTCTTCGTCTTTTGGTTCGGCGCTCATCTTATCAGACTCATCATCAACACGGGAAGCTTTTTTAAATTCTTTCATTCCCTGGCCAATACCTTTCATAAGTTCAGGTATCTTCCTGCCACCAAAAAGAAGTACCACGACAAGCAAAATCAGTAAAATCTCTGTAGCTCCAAAATTTCCCATCTTCTTAAATTTAAAGTAACAGTCAAAGTTATTAATAGTATCAATCAATACCAAATGAAAAGAATTAATCCATTCGTGAAGCCGGAATTTGTTTATTATGTAATACTAATTAAAAACAAGCTTGCAGGAAATCATTTGATAAAAAAATCCAGAAGAGGTTTATCACCCAGGTAAGCTACAAGGTTGTCATTTCTAAATAACCGGCCCACACCTGACGGAGTGCCGGTGAATATCAAATCGCCTGTCTTAAGAGTAAAGAACTTCGAAACATATTCAACTATCTGATTGAAACCAAATATCATATCAGAAGTGTTACTCTTCTGTACCACTTTATCATTGATCTCCAGTCTGAAATCAAGGTTTCCAATATCTTTTACATTGTTTACAGAAATAAAACTACCAATTGGTGCGGCGCCATCAAAGCATTTTGATATTTCCCATGGCATTCCGGCTGCTGCCTGGCGACTCTGAAGATCGCGTGCTGTTATATCAATACCTACAGTAACCTCGTCAAAGTAGCGTGAGGCAAATTTTGCTGAGATACCCTTTCCAAGTTTGCTGATCTTAATTACAACCTCAACCTCATAGTGGATGTTATCTGAGAAATCCGGCAGAAAAAAAGGTTTGTTGTTTTTAAGGATTGATGAATCGGGTTTAAGAAATACCACTGGAACTTCAGGAAGGCGCCATCCCATCTCCATGGCATGTTTCCTGTAGTTGAGTCCGATACAGATGATCTTCATTTTATCCCTGAGTTTTTCCGAAAGATCTTAATTTTATCTCAGTGAGCACTTTTTTGGTATATAGTGGAAATTCACCGTTCATCATCCATGAATAATATGCCGGCTCCTCATTGAAGACAAGCACAACCGGTTTTCCCTTATGCTTTCCGAAATTAAAAACTTCAACTCCGTTTTCATCCAGGATTATTCTTCCGGCGAAATCTACATTACTGTTAAAAGAACTGTAATCGGCCAGTTTCTCCACATCATTTTCCAGATCTTTATATCTGTCGAGCTGCGATTTCAGAACTTCAAAAGTGGCAGCAGTATCTGCCTTTGAACCGTGAGCGCCTTCAAGATCTTTTTTGCAATAGAACTGATATGCAGCTGCTAAAGTACGCTGCTCCTTTTTATGAAAGATAACCTGAACGTCAATATACCTGCGTTTCCTGAAATTGAAATCAAAATTTACCCTCAGGAATTCTTCTGCCAGAACAGGAATATCAAATTTTATGGCATTATATCCTGCAAGGTCGCATCCCTCAATAAAGGCAGCAAGTTTTTTGGCTACTTCTTTAAAAGTTGGCGCAGTAATAACATCTTCATCTTTAATCCCGTGGATAGCTGTGGTTTTTGGAGGAATAGCCATTTCGGGGTTTACCCTGGTGCTCATCCACACCTCTTTGCCATCAGGACTGATCTTAAGAACAGAGAGCTCAACAATACGGTCAGTTGAAACATTAATTCCCGTTGTCTCAAGATCGATAAAAGCGAGAGGACGTTTAAGGTTCAGATTCAATGCTTAGGCATTTATCATCATTGGCATAAGAAGCATCAGCAGATCTTCCGATTCATTATCTGATATTACCGGAAGGAACAAACCGGCTCTTGTAGGGTCGGCGAGTTCAATCAGAACATCCTGTGATGCAATATTTGCAAGAATCTCAAGCAGGAAGACCGATTTGAAGCCGATCTCAATTTCTTCACCTTCATACTGGCATTTTATCCTTTCATAAGCAGAAATGGAAAAATCGATATCCTGGGCAGAAACCATAACCTGGTTGCCTTTAATCTGAAGTTTCACAAGATTGCTTGCCTGGTTTGAGAATACTGATACTCTCTTGAGTGTATTGTAAAATTCTACCCTGTCAATAGTGATCTTACGCGGGTTATTTTTGGGAATTACTGAATTATAATTCGGATAATTGCCTTCAACCAGACGGCATACAACTTTGTAGTCGTTTAGAATAAAAAATGCATTTTTATCATCAAACTCAACAGTGACAGGCCCCTCCTCCCTCGGTAAAATATTTCTAAGAAGAGAAGCTGGTTTCTTAGGCAGAATGAACGAGGCATTGGCATCAGCATGTGCATCAGTTCTCTGGTACCTTACCAACTTATGAGCATCAGAAGCAACAAAGGTAATTCTGTCGGTAGAAGCCTCTACAAAGATACCTCCCATCACAGGACGAAGTTCATCATCAGCTGTGGCAAAGAGAGCCTTGCTGATACCTGCCAGCAATACATTTGCATTGATTGAGAATACAAATTTTTTCTCTTTTTTTATTGAAGGCAATGCAGGGAAATCGATCCCGTTCTGCCCAACAACATTGAATTTCCCGTTTTCGGAGCTTATAACCACTGCCATTGTATCCATATTGATATCAAAAGTGAGAGGTTGCACCGAAAACTCCTTTAATGAGTCGAGTAATATTCTTGCAGGAAGGGCTATCGCGCCGTCTCCCTCGGTATTTTCAAGCTTCATCCTTGTTATCAGTGTTGATTCAAGGTCGGATGCAGTTATCTCAAGATCGTTTCCTGAAAGGTTAAAAAGAAAGTTATCAAGTATCGGAAGCGTATTCTTCGAACTGATTACCCTGCTTATGGCCTGCAGATGACCAAGAAGTTCCGTGCTGGATACTACAAATTTCATATTGGTATCGTTTTAAGTTGATTTATTGATTTCCAAATTTTGCTATTTAAGTCAAAATGAACGAATTGAACCATAGCTTATCTTCAATTCTGAATTACCAATATTACAAAAAAAAACTATTACCTCAAACAAAAAATTATTCCGGGAAGAAATATGACCTCTTCTTAAGTAAAGGGTCTATATCAAAATACCTTATTACAAAAAGTCCATCCTTGTCCTGGGTTTTACCAAATAACCTATCACTGTCTTTTGTTTTTGTGCTGTTTTCAACGGTCATCCTTTCCCATAAAGTCAAAATAATCTTCCTTCCCTTGTTTGTGTTAACAGTAATTATGTACATAGGTTGTTGTGATTCAATAACTTTCTTTTCCTCATCTCCTATTTCAAATGCCCACGATTCGAAAGGGATCCATGTAAAATATGAGAGATAACGTGTAACCAGAGTTGAATCCCACCCTGTCATATCCCTTGTCATACTTGAAATAACATAATGTTGGTTATTATTAACGATTGAAAATGAGGATGCTGTATCCAATAAGTTCTCAAAGTTGACGGAAGCTATTTCTGAAGGCAGCAGTTTAAATACTGTGTAAGGTTGCCAGAACAATTCGTTAAGTGTGAATCCGGAACCTATATCACCTTCATAGCCCGGCACATAGACAATAAATGGTTTTGACCCCTCATTTATCTTCATTATATTTCCATAAGTGTTCGCCTTGGTTTTATACACCAGAAAAGTCCTGATAAGCTTTCTTTTTTCAAAGACACTAACTTTTACCGGAACGATCCCTTTACCGGTGATTTCACTTTCAAATAATTCAGCAGAAACGGGTGATTTAATTTTTATCTCCTGTAAAATCCTTAGAATAAAAAGGATTCCGCTTTTCCTTATCTCAACCTTACCATTAATAAACCAATTCTTCCCTTCTTTCTCAAGGAATAATTTACGCCCTCCTTCTGATAATTCAATCTTCGTAATCTCTTCCTGAGGTTCGGAGGAGAATGTGCTGTTGCTATTTCCGAAAGGTGATCTGCTTCTAAAGAAAATCAATAGAAGCAGTCCGATTACAAGTGTTAATAATACACTTATGGTAACTGTTTTACACATTATCAATATGTGGTATAATTCCTTTTTCTGAAATAGCCATAAAGCAAGCCTGCCAGAATAACAATAAAAATCGGGCCGGCAATATTAATAAGCTGCCATTTGATTTTTTCAGTTTTTATCTTCGCAATGTTCAGCAGTCTTAACTTCAGCTCCCTCGATCGCAATTCCATGATTCCATTATCATCCACAAGGTAATTAAGACAATTGATCAGAAAATCCCTGTTCCCGAATACCTGGCCGGTATATTTATCCTGGCCCAACGGATATGGTGTCTCTTCCAATCCCACCCTTCTTACTTCGTTTCTAATAATATCTGCATCGGCAATTACTATCATCTTTGTTTTGATGCTTTCAGTTTTAACCTTGAGATTTTTATCATCCGTCAGGTTACTGATCATTCTGTTTTTAAAAGCTGATGGAAAAACTCCTTCAAGCAGGACTGCTACCGGCAGATTGGATTTATTAAAATCTTTTTCATCAGATAATAATTCGGCTTCCTTAAGACTTATCATTAAGGGAGGTGAAATTGTACGGCTGAAGTTTGAGGTGGAAAGAAGTATCTTTTTGCTTATGGCAGGATCAAGACCAACCGTGTCGATATAATTTGTGAATTCACCCTTCACTTTATTCAGGTTTCTTGTAATAGGGTGATTTGCAGCAGGGTTAAGCAATGGGTAATAGACCCATGGAGCCGGTACAACCTGTTGGCGTGTGTCGTCACTTATAATTGTCAGCCTGATAAGCACACACTCAAGATCCTGAACAATTGCCGGATTAACCCTTGCTCCGTATCTGAACAGTTGATCCTCAATATTTAATGGCCGGTAGAGCCCTACTGTTTTACCATAAACAAGACTATCGGAGTTTACTGCCACTTCATCAAAAAGCCAAATAACTTTGCCTCCATTCATAATATACTGATCCATTACCAGCTTATCCGATTCACTGAACTCTTTTTCGGGGCCGGCAACAATAACAGCTGCATACTTATTGAGAATGCCCACTTCCCCTCCAATAATACCTCTGTCAATAGTAAAGAATTTGGCAAGATTCATTGTTATATCAGCCGTTTCAATCTCGGGAATTTCATCATGTCCTTCTATGAATGCAACCTTATAAATTGTATCTGAACTTAAAGTAGCTATAGTCTGGATCATCTCATATTCAAGCCCTTCAACAGAATGAAGAATATTTTGCCCAGTCGGTATTGAAGGATTATTCTTAAGAAAGTTAACTGGTACTTCAATCCCGTTGTAATTTACTATCATCCCCGGGAAAATTATCTTCTGTGTTGATCCCCCTTCTGCATCTCCGGCCTTAATGTTGATAGGGGTTAATCCCTTATTAACAAGAGCCTGATACTGAGTTTCCCGTTGCTTAGCATCCTTGCCATCTGAAGGATTTACAAATTCATAATCGATTTTTTGTCCGGAGGCTATTCTGAACTCATCAAGCATCTCTCTGACAGATCTTTTCAGCCGTTTTAAAGGGATGGGTATCTCCCCGTCGAGATATACCTGAATAAAAATGTCATTTTTTAACCGTGAAAGTGCCTTCCGGGTTGGGTCAGAAAGAGTGTATCTTTTATCTTCAGTCAGGTCAAGCCTGACCCTGATTAATGAACTGGCAGAGACAAAAAGGATTATCCCTGCCACTGCTGTTAAGAATTGTAGCCAGCTCCTTAATTTTATGCTTTTACTATTTGCATTTTCTGTCATGGACTAACTTTTTTTCTTCCATTTACGTGATACCAGGTGCAGCCTTGTGGCTTCATTAAAGAAAGTAACAACTGCTACGAAATAGACGGCATCTTTAATATCAAGAACTCCTCTGCTAATAGATTTATAATGTTCGTTGATACCAAGCCTTATTACAAATTCATTCAGATTTTTTAATCCTGGCATGTAAGCAAGCGAATCAAACCCCATGAATAGAATAAAACATATAAGTACCGCAACTAAAAATGCAATTACCTGATTATCTGTAAGTGATGAAGCAAATATCCCTGCAGAAGCATAAACTGATGCCAGAAAAAAAAGACCTAAAAGGGCACCCCATGTTCCGCCTTTATCGAGGTTGCCGGGCGATTCACCAATCAGATAAACAGAAATATAATAAATCAGACACGGAAAGAGTGAAAGTAGAACAAGAGAAACTGAAGCCAGGTATTTGCCCCAGATAATTCCTCTTTCAGTAATGGGTCTTGAGTAAATAAGTTCCATCGTTCCAAGCCTGTTTTCCTCTGCAATCATCCTCATTGTAACAGCAGGTACAAGGAACAGGAACACCCATGGTGAAAGGAAAAACAAGGTATCAAGTCCGGCATAACCACTGTCGAAAATATTCCATTCTCCCGGAAAAACCCACATGAAAAGGCTATTAACCATGAGAAAAACAATAATCACAATATAACCTGTGAGGCTACTGAAAAACCCACTTATCTCTTTTCTGAAAATCGCAAACATAAAATATCATTCATTAATAATAACTACTGCATTTTTGATATCCGAAATTAACACACCAATATAATAAAAATCAATGATCTGCTGATAATTGAACCCCTTTGCTGCCATCGCCATCGCCCCCTCCTGGCAAAGACCAACACCATGACCATAACCTCTTCCTTTCAGGGTAATGGAATCGCCCTCTGCAATCACCGAAAAAAATGTTGACCTAAGATTCATTTCAGTCCTCAACGTCTTTAAAGGCATTTTAAATGACCCTGTTGTGTAATCAGTTAACCTTGATTTTTGTAAAAAACTGAAAGCTGACGGATCATCTTCTTTTCCGTTATATCCCGATTTCTTAAGATATTCCAGCCACTCGTACAGACTTATTCTCTTTTCCCATGTAGCATTTCTTGAAGAGAAGCAATATGGATCGACCACACTTATTAAGTATGGCTGATTGGTTAACCACACATCTTCAGAGGATGAAGTCTCTCCCCCGCAGTTTGAATGGAAAGCAGATACGATCAGAGTACTATCCTTACCAAGTATTACAAGTCCCTGTGTTTCCAGAGCTGCCATGTTAATTATTGTATCGGAAGACAATCCATTAAAAGCCTGACAATGTGTATTATCGCAAACATTATACCTGTCGTTCAGATGTTTATCGAAATATTTGTACATGTAAGTCCTTGCAATAACAGCCTGTGTTTTGAAATACTCGAAATTCTTCCCGTTTCCTCCCTCAGCCCTGACAACACCGGAAATATATTTTTCAACATCACAAATATTTATGAGAACAAGTGTTCCAAGATCAGGGAAACACTGAAGATCACCTGAATAATATTGTCTGACCGGTACATTTCCATTAATCCGGAGAGAGAAAGAATCATCACTTGTTTTTCCCTTAAATAAAACAGAATCACATAAGAATCCTAAGGCATTTCTCATTTTAACAGCCAGCTTACCATTGTACCTGGTTAAAATGACAGGTTCACCTTTAGTTACAATAAGTGTTTCGCCACTGAATGCGTTTATTACATATTCCCCTTCAGTGACTGAAAACACTGCAGATTCGGGTGCCTTGTCAGAAAACAATCGCACTCTGACCTGAGCTGATATAAAAGCAGTAGAAAGAGTTAACGAAATTGCAACCAGGATTAGCTTTTTAAACATCAATTTCTTCCTTTTATCTTTTTCCTTTTGTCTTGTGACTTTTGTCTTTTGTCTTTTGTCTTTTGTCTTTTGTCTTTTGTCTTTTGTCTTTTGTCTTTTGTCTTTTGTCTTTTGTCTTTTGTCTTTTGTCTTTATCTATTCTCCCCCTCACCCATTCTCCCCTTCAATTCAGCCACCATATCCCTCGCAATTCTCCCCGAAGCACCTGCCGGACCCAATTTATCTTTCAGAACCTTATAATCTGACAGAATCTTTTCTCTTTTCGTTCCACCTGGCAGAATCGCTTTAAGTTCTATTAAAAGATTATTCTCCTTAAGGTCGTACTGGATTAACTCTTTAATAACTTCAAAGTCCATAATCAGATTCACCAGGGAGATATATTTCACTTTAACCACCATCCATGCAATCAGTATTGAGAAGAAATCGCCCTTGTAGCAAACAACCTGCGGGGTACCCATCAGAGCCGCCTCAAGGGTTGCTGTTCCTGAGGTTACAAGTGCCGCCTGAGCAGCATATAATATCTCATAAGTTTTTTCCTTGATGAGCTTAACCGGCTCATTACCAATGATATTATTATAGATTTCATCAGGAATATTTTTCACTCCGGCAAGAACAAACTGGTATCCGGGAAAATGGCGGACCACTTTGATCATTTCAGGCAGGATCAGCTCAATTTCATGTCTGCGACTTCCGGCAAGGAACGCTATTACAGGTTTTTCCTCAACCCCGAGGTATTTGCAAATATCATCACTGACGGGAAATGAAGAAATTTTTTTTTCGGTCTCATCCACAAGTGGATTCCCGCGGTATTCGACAATTATACCATGCTTTTTATAAAAATCGACCTCGAACGGGAAAATGATGAACATCCGGTCGACATATTTTTTAATTTTTTTAACCCTGCCTTCATTCCATGCCCAGAGTTTTGGAGAGATGTACCAGAAGGTTTTAAATCCGGCATTTTTTGCAAACTCCGCGATCCGAAGGTTGAAACCCGGATAATCGATAAAAATTATTACATCTGGTTTATAATCAGTTATTTGCTGTTTACAAAGAGAAAGATTTTTAGATATGGCACCCAGATTTTTAATAACTGCCATGAAGCCCATGAAAGCCATTTTCCTGTAATGCGCAAGGAGGGTTGCTCCGGCCGATTCCATCAGATCGCCACCCCAGCAGAAGATCTCCGCACTGTTATCAGATTCAAAAAGTCCTCTGACCAGGTTTGAGCCATGAAGGTCGCCCGATTGTTCTCCCGCGATAATGAAATACCTCATGTTAAAAACTTTACACCAAAAACAATTACAGCCCAGAAGATTGTTATCGCGAGCACTCCACGTGAGGCACGAAGCATGTCGAACCGGTTAAATATCAGAAAAATAAAGATGTTTGGAAATACACATAAGGTAATGGACTGTGTAATGATATTTGATTCCACTATCCTTGCAAGATATGAATGAAGGGAGTTAGTACCAGAGGAAAAGATATATATAATTAATCCGATTATAAAAGGGAATACCAGCCCTGAAATTAAACCGGTAAGAACTTTATCATATTTTTCAGAAAATGTCATTTTTTAAAACGTACTTTAAGTTTATCAATATACCAGTGGGCAGTCATATCGACTGTAACGGGTACCACCGATACAAAATTGTTTGAGATTGCCCATTCATCTGTATCTGCAGATTCAGGCTCATGGTTCTGAAAAATCCCTGTGAGCCAATAGTATGTTTTGCCCATGGGGTCCTTCCTTTTTTCAAACTCCTCTTTCCAGTTTCCTTTTGCCTGCCGGCATATTATTATTCCTTTTATTTCATTCTTTTTAGCTGCAGGAACATTGACATTCAGGCATATACCCGCAGGAAGAGGTTCTGAAGCAAGCTTCTTCATTATTATACGAATGTATTTTTTACAGACCGAAAAATCGGCAGCAGGGGAAAAATTATTAAGCGAAAAACCAACAGAGCTGATCCCGTAAAGACACCCTTCAATTGCAGCAGCCATTGTACCTGAATAGAGAATACTCACCGAGGCATTCGATCCATGATTTATTCCGGAAACAACCCAGTCGGGGTGCCTTTCCAGTAACTGGTTGATAGCCAGCTTAACGCTATCTGTCGGAGTTCCGTTACAGGTAAATATCCTGTGTCTGTCATTCTCCTCAAGAAGTTTAACACGCAGGGGAGTCTTAACAGTCAGGGCCTGCGACATGCCCGACATACTCTCGGTAGTAGATATGAGAACAACCTTACCAAACTCCTCCATAACTTCAAGGAGAGTCTTTAATCCGGCAGCATATAAACCGTCATCATTCGTTAAAAGAATCAGTTTATCATCTTTTTCTAATACCATAAGTAAGTTGGTTGAATTTAAAAAATTGACAAAAACGAATATAAACTTTATTAGCCCTTTAGTCTCAAAAATGACATGTCATTACATAAGTACAATTAATGGTATGCTTGTTTCTGTCTGAGTTTGAAGTCTTCCATTGCTTGTTTAAGATAGTCCAAATAATTCTGCTTATCGTGCAAAAACTGTTCTGTCAATTCAGTTCGAACTTCTCTCATGAATTCAACTGCATGAAACTCTTTTTCCTTTTGTTTACTCTTCTCCATAAGTTACCTCCAAAGCTCCCTCCTGAACATATTTATCAGCAAGAGCGAGCTGTTCGTCAGTTATGTTTACTAACTCCATAAATTCTGGTGGAATTGAGGTTGTCAATTCACGAATGAGTTCAGGAGCTTTTTGAAGCTCCATAATAGTTACATCGGATAAAACAATAACGAATTTTCCTTGCTGTGCTTGCTTAAAAAACGGGATGGTCCACTCGGAAAATTCTCTGTCTTCAAAGCCTCCCCAAACCGATGTGTCAACATAAAATTTCATGTTTCAAAGGTATGAAAAAAAGTCAAATAAAGATTTGGCAATACAAACGAGTATTTTACTAACCTTTATTTCTGGTTAAT
>JAPLEB010000126.1 GCA_026391555.1 Bacteroidia bacterium
AGATAAACAATCTTGACTATCCGTACGATCTGATTAAGCCTCTGTTTTTAGAGGATAATATTATTGAAGAAATCAGAAATGATATTATTACCGGATTTAAAAATTCCCGGCGAGTTAAAATTATTAAGAATTGGGAGTTACAACCTTCTTTAAATCTTGACTTTATCTTCTCGAGAGCTGTAATGGAACATGTCACGACGCCGGGAAGTATATATAAATGTGTTAGTAATCAACTCAAAGTGGATTCCTTTATGTTTCATGATATAGAATTTCACTCGCATGGATTAACTAAAAAAAAATGATGGACATGTTTATTTACCTGATAATTTGTGGAGGATTATATATGGTAAAAGGCAGTTTTTTTTAAACAGATGGAACCTAAAAGACCATCTTCGTGCAATAATTGATAACGGATTTGAAGTTGTTAAATTACAGGAGAATTATCTGCACCCTTCAGACAGATGCGAACAAATACTATTTGGTGCAGTTGTTTTAGCTAAAAAATAATAATGATTAGTATTTTAATTATTAATTATGGCATGGGCAACCTGAACTCAGTAAAAAGGAAGCTCGCCCGGATTGGCATTGACGCACTAATCTCGAATATGCCTTCAGATATTTCAAACGCTGATAAATTGATTTTGCCCGGAGTCGGTCATTTTCAAAAAGCTGTTGAAAATCTTAAAGGATTAAAGCTTTGGGATGTCCTGAATGAGGCTGTCTTAATAAATAAAATTCCAATACTGGGCATTTGTTTAGGGATGCAACTCATGGCAAAACACAGTGAAGAAGGTGATATTGACGGATTTGGCTGGTTTGATGCAGAGGTGGTTAAGTTTCAAGTAAAAGATTTTTTAACTCATAAGGTACCTCACACCGGGTGGAATCAGATTATTAAGTTAAAAGAAAGTCACCTGATGAAGCTTTGTACACTCTTATCATATTAATTGTAACAATCAGTCTGATATTCTTAACGAAACGGAGTACGAATACAAATTTACATCCGCAGTAGAAAAAGAAAATATTTTTGGCGTTCAGTATCATCCGGAAAAGAGTCTGGATATCGGTGAAAAGTTTCTAAAGAATTTTATTGATTGTTGATTGAAAAGGATTGATGATTGGATTTTATCCGGCCTCAGAGAATTTTGGGAAACAGTGATTGTTTTGAGGCTTGGTGCGATGGCGTTTTGTAAGCAATACTGTTTGAGGAGAACGAAGGACGACGAGTTGTATTGCGTGCACAAGCTGAAAAACAAGAACCCCAAAATTTTCTGTAGCCTTGATCTTTACTCACTTCGTTCGTGAGCTCGCCCTTTCAGGGCATCGGTTCTTTGGTTACTTTTTTTGTATCAAGACAAAGAAAGTAACAATGCTTTTGATGACCAAAAACCCATCAGAAAACAAGTCTTGGATTTCGAATAAATACCAACTACACTATCTCGGAGAGAGCAAAATGAACAATCAATTATTTGTATTGAATAAAAAAAGCTATATTTGTTCAATATAACCAAATAAAATGATAAATAATATCATATATCAGCAGCATGAAGAGCTTGACGGGTTGCTGAAACATGTTTATGTTAAGCGAATTGATGTTTCGGCAAAAGCAGAATACTTGTCCACAGGGCTGATAAAACTGATTACAGGACCCCGAAGGGCAGGTAAATCTGTTTTGTCGCTTCAACTGCTTAAAGATGAATATTTTGCTTATCTTAATTTTGATGATGATTTATTGTTGAAGCACTTTGACGAAAATGCAGTCATTCAAGCCTTAAATGAGGTTTATCCTGGTTATAGGTACCTGTTCCTGGACGAAATACAAAACCTTCCAGATTGGGAATTGTGGGTGAATAAATTATACCGCCGGGGAGCTAATCTTATTGTTACAGGCTCAAACGCCAAACTCCTTTCGCGCGAAATGGCTACTTCTCTTACAGGAAGATATGTGCAGATAGAAGTTTTCCCATTTAGCTTTGCAGAGGTTTTGCGTTTTAATAAGATACCGTTCCCCGGACAATTAACACTTACACCTCAAAAAAAAGGAATTATTCTGAGTCATCTGAATACCTATTTGCTGAATGGAGGTTTTCCCGAAATTGTATTGAATCCATCTATTGTTAAAAATTATTTATCGACCTTGTTCGATTCGGTACTGTTGAAAGATATTATGAGACGCTTTAAAATACGTCAATCTCAGCAACTTTATGATTTATCAAATTATTTGTTGGCAAACTACACCAATCCCTATTCTTATAATCAACTCAAAACTGACCTGAACTTTAATAGCGTACCAACGGTCCAAAAATTTGTTGGATATTTATCAGAACCTTATCTGTTTCTGAATTTAACGAGATATTCTGCCAAAGTAAAGACACAACTGAAATCGCCAAAAAAATCTTATATCATCGACACTGGTTTTATTAAAGCACGCTCGTTTGAGCTTTCTCCCAATTTGGGGCGATTACTGGAAAATGTGGTGTTCACCGAATTATTAAGAAGGCATTATAAACCCGGATTAGATCTGTTTTATTACCGAACCCGCAACGATAGGGAAATAGATTTTGTATGTCGAAAAGGGCATAGTGTGGTTCAGCTGATTCAGGTATGTTATGATACTTCAACACCAAAAACCTTGAAACGCGAGATAGCTTCTTTACTGGAAGCCTCTTCTGAATTAGATTGTAAGAATTTGCTACTCATTACATGGGACAAAGAAGAAGTGATAGAAAATAACAAGATTAATATTCAGCTGATTCCTGCTTACAAGTGGTTGTACGAAGAATTGTTGATTGTCGATTGAAGAATAGTCAATAATAGCACCCTGAATGTGCGGCAAAGTAAATATAAACTTTCATCATTCCAATAAATGTATTATTTTTACATTATAACAAACACATAAGCGTAATCACATAACACTAAATGGAACGTAAAATTGCTATTATTCTTAAATCCTGGAAAGAATCCCGCGCTCGTCTTCCATTGATCCTGCAGGGATCCAGGCAGGTTGGGAAGACTTTCGCCCTTTTACAATTTGGGAAATCGCACTACCGGAATGTAGCATATTTTAATTTTGAAAACAATCCGGAGTTACATAAAGTCTTCGCCAGAGACATATCGCCTGCACAACTATTGCCACAACTGATGCTTTTGTCAAATCAGACTATTTTTGAAACGAATACCCTGATTATTTTCGATGAAATTCAAGCATGTGAAAGGGCGCTCACCTCTTTAAAGTATTTCGCGGAATTAGCGCCGGGATACCATCTGGTAGCGGCCGGGAGTCTTTTGGGTGTGGCTGTTAACAGAAAACAATACTCTTTTCCCGTGGGTAAAGTTCAGGTTCAACATCTTTATCCCATGGATTTCGAAGAGTTTTTATGGGCCATGGGAAATAAAGAAGGCGTGGCAATAATTCTCGACTGTTTTGAACATAAGTCGGAATGTTCTTTACATGCACACTTTTTGGAATTATTAAAACTATACATCGGACTTGGGGGAATGCCACAAGTGGTAAATGAGTATGTACAGAACCTGGATTTTAATTTTGTGGTTTCCATGCAAAAAAACATCCTTAATTCCTATGTGGCTGATATGGCTAAATACGCCAGTCCAATGGAAACAGTCAGAATTATGGCGGTCTATAATAGCATCCCTGCCCAATTAGCTAAGCAGAATCATAAGTTTCAGTACAATTTGATTAAATCAGGAGCCAGGGCTAATGTGTATGAAGCGCCGTTGGATTGGCTAAAGGCTTCCGGCTTAATCCAAAAAGTAGAAAAATGCCATACCCCGGCGCTTCCTCTTATCGCGTATTCAGTTCCTGATTTTTTCAAGGTATATATGTCAGATACCGGGTTGCTTTGTTCAAAATTTGGCTTAAACAGCCAAAATCTTTTACTTCAACCCTTGCAATTAAATGGGATAAAAGGAGCATTGGCAGAGAATTATGTGGCTTCGGCATTGCAGGTCAAAGGTTACGTGCCATATTACTGGGAATCTGAAGGCAAAGCTGAAGTTGATTTTATTATTCAGGACAAACAGGGAGACATTATCCCGATTGTAGTAAAATCTTCAGAAAATGTTCGCGCCAAAAGTCTTACACAGTATATCCAAAAATATAAACCTGATAAGGCATACAAGGTTTCAGCTAAAAATTTTGGTCAGGAAAACAAGCTCATTTCAATACCGCTTTATGCAGCGTTTTGTATTTGAGATAGAAGAATTGATGATTGATGATTGGGGATTGAAGATTGAAGATTACAGATTGAAGATTACAGATTAATAATAATAGAAGATTTCTCTGATGATAAAAAACCTTTGAAGATTTGGAGGTTTGGCAGCTTGCCAGAATGTTGGTTAAGGAAGTTTATGAAATTACACAGAAACCTGAATTTCAAAAGGATTTTGGACTGAAGGATCAGGTAAGGCGATGTGCTGTTTCAATAATGGCAAATATATCTGAAGGATTTGAACGAAAAACACAGAAGGAATTCATTCAGTTTCTATTCATCGCAAAAGGTTCCTGTGGTGAACTCAGGAGTCATTTTTACATTGCATTTGATTTAGAATACCTTAACAAAGAAACCTTTAACAATCTTCAAGATCAAACAATAACCATCTCCAAATCACTTAGCGGGTTTATTAAATATCTATCCCAATCAGCAATCACAAAATAATCTTCAATCTTCAATCTGTAATCTTATAATCTTTAATCATCAAGATTACAGATTAATAATAATAGAAGATTTCTCTGATGATAAAAAACCTTTGAAGATTTGGAGGTTTGGCAGCTTGCCAGAATGTTGGTTAAGGAAGTTTATGAAATTACACAGAAACCTCAATTTCAAAAGGATTTTGGACTGAAGGATCAGGTAAGGCGATGTGCTGTTTCAATAATGGCAAATATATCTGAAGGATTTGAACGAAAAACACAGAAGGAATTCATTCAGTTTCTATTCATCGCAAAAGGTTCCTGTGGT
>JAPLEB010000087.1 GCA_026391555.1 Bacteroidia bacterium
TGGTATTAAAAGAATAAACGGATTTGGCCATAAGGGCAGGAGTTGGGGCTACAACCTCGGTTGCGCCGGTGGTTATTTTATAAGTAGCGGCTACCTCGGCTCCGGTAGAATATGTTCCGTTCACCAAATTATCACCAATGGATCTAATCGTGAAATTAAGTGTTCTATTGGTTTCGTATAAGTTTCCTTGTTCCAGAAATAAATCAAATTTTGTGGCAGGGTTAATTGTAGTGTAGGTAATACTACCAATAGTTGGTAAGGTAGTGTTGGTACTCATATATCTAAACAAAATAGAACCGGTTTTGTTTATAGGAACTGCATTTTCTCCGTTGTTAACAGTAGCCCAGACTGTCCCGCCATCTGTGCTGGATTTCACAGTTATTCTTCCGTTATCAGCAATACCAGTAGGATGTAAGGCTTGTATAGTACCAACATCAGATAAAGAAAACTCTATCCAATTCGCACTGGAAGCAGCAAGATTATACCCTCCTGTTGTAGCGTTCCAAACCGGCGCCGTTGCTCCGGCGAAGGTAAATGCTACTCCGCCAATCGTAAATGGAGAAGCTCCACCATTATCTGTGAAGGTAATAGTAGTTTGACCAAAGGCGCTTATTCCTGAGACAAGGAAAAGCCCGAAAAACAATTTTTTGAGTAAGACCAAAGGCGCTTATTCCTGAGACAAGGAAAAGCCCGAAAAACAATTTTTTGAGTAAATGTTTCATTTTCATAATTTTTTTGTTTTAAAGATTAGTATTTCCGATAAATATGGTTTAGATGACAAATATAAATTAAATATTTTGTTTCCTTTCGTGTTTTTGGGAATTATTTCAAAAGTTTATAATTTTTGATAAATTTAAATTATATTTCTGATTTAATCCTAATCGACTCTCTAACTCACTAAACGCTTGTCATTCTGAGCGAAGCGAAGAATCTCATACTTTTAGCCGGTCAGTAGTGAAAAAAATACTTATAGATTTTACTATTAAGATTTAATTATTAATTTAGTGAACTTAAATTTGTAACGGAAAAATATATGAGAGATAGGTTGTTTAGACTCCTTGGAATAGAGTCCGAAGAGAGATCCATGGTATTAATGCTTTTAACACAGTCGGTTTTTCTGGGGATTTTTTTCGGAGCATTCGATATTAGTGCACACTCCCTTTTCCTCGCGATTTTTGACGAAAAAATGATGGCAAGAGGATATGTTGTTTCCGGAATTGCCGGCATTATCCTTACATCTGTTTATACCTGGCTTCAAACCAGGATGAAGTTCAAAAACTTTGCAGTATTTAACCTCATTGTTGTTACCTCTCTGACCCTTATACTTTGGGTTGCACTGATCCTTTCCCCGGAGAAATGGGTGATATTCATTGTATTTATTATGCTTGGCCCGTTAAATATTCTGGCAATGCTGGGGTTCTGGGGAACAACAGGTCGTTTATTTACACTGAGGCAGGGAAAAAGATTGTTCGGAATTGTGGATGCCGGTATGATTATCGGGATCATTATCAGTTGTTACACAATACCGATCCTGTTGTCTTTTAAATTCGCATCGCATAATATTTTACTCGTTAGTGCATCTTCTGTTTTAGTAGCTTCTATTATTCAGATAATGATTGGCGCCCGGTTCAACCTGGTTTCCGGGAGGGGTGAACAGAAGCCTGAAAAACCTAAAGAAAAGAAATCTGTTCTTTCAGTTTTTCGTGAAGATCCCTACACCAGAATTATGGGTATATTTATAGCTCTTTCTGTTGTAACTGCATTTTTTGTCCAGTATTCATTTATGGCAGTCACCAGGGAACAGTACCCTGGCGAGGAAGATATGGCCAGGTTTTTAGGGATCTTCATAGGCAGCATGATGATTTTCACTCTGCTCGTTAAATTGCTTGTATTCTCATACCTTATAAGGAACTACGGACTTCGCACCTGTCTTTCCATTTCTCCTATACTGGTAGCTTTTTTTACCGCGGTAGCTATAGCAATAGGTATGTTTATGGGTTATACCCCTGAATCAGGAAGTGGTTTCCTGATATTCTTCCTGCTTCTTGCACTGAGCAGGCTCTTCTCAAAATCTCTGAAAGACTCGATAGAATCTCCTTCATTTAAAGTTATTTATCAGACTATTGATGAAAAAATAAGATATGAGGTACAGTCAGGTATGGATGGTACAGTGAATGAAATTGCTGCATTGTTATCGGGTCTTCTGCTGGCGGGCCTTGGTGTTCTTAGCTTCATTAAGCTCATTCACTTTTCATGGGTTCTGTTTTTTATCATTTTAATATGGGTATTTTTTGCATTCAGGTTATACACGGAGTACAGAAAATCGATCAGAAAAGCGCTTGAAACAGTAGGTCATGGTGGATCAGACGCGGAGATTTTTACTGAACAGGGTATTTTTAAAAACAGATTCTCTGCATACAGGACATTCAAAACGGATTATTTCAGCCTGATCTCAGGTGATTATTCGGTATTGGAAAATAATGGGAACAAGTGGTATTTTGAAAAGATAATTGATCACTCGGGCTCAAAAAAAGACATTAACCTTTTACCGGTGCTGAAAATAATCGCTATCAATCCGGCTCTTGATGAAGGAGTCCGCCAACACTCAGGTGAAATTGCCGGGATTCTCGAAAAGCTTCCATCGTCGATTCAGGCTGAAGATGAGAAGATTTTCATCGCGGAAAAAATCCTGGCGGGAACAAGACTGCCACAAACAACTGAAATCCTGCGGCTCTTAAGGGATAACTCCATTGAATCGAAGAGACTGGCAATTTTCATGATTGGAAAATTCAAATTATCCGACATGCTGCCTGAAGTGTGTGAATGTCTGAATATTCCGGGACTGGAGACAGACGCTTCTGCTGTTCTCCGAGCCTTTGGCAGCGGTGCAGTGGGTGAATTGATGAGGTTTTACCTTGTCTCATCAGGAAATACCAATACCAGCAAAACAATCCTGCGGCTTTTAGGAAAAACATGCACGAAGGAAGGCATAGGGTTCCTGTTTTCCCGGCTTTGGTCGAATTCAAGGCAACTAAAAGAGATTTCTCTTAAATGCCTTATTGAGTGTGAATTCAAACCATCGGAAGAGGATAAGGACCGTCTTCTTCAGCTCATTTCCGATATTGTCGGTCTAATGACCTGGAATATTTCAGCAAAAATCTGTCTTGAAAAAAGTAATGATACCTTCCTTACCGAAGTAATAAGGAAAGAGATCAACAGGTGGAACAGATTCCTTTTTAATGTTCTTTCAATCACTTATGATTCCGGGTCCATCACCAAAATCAGGGAAAATCTCGAAAGCGAAACCGTTGAGAGTGTCAATTTTGCTCTCGAAATGATAGATATTGTCATTGATGATTCAATAAAACCAAAATTAATTTTTCTGCTCGATGTAGTTCCGGACGAAGAAAAACTGAAGAATCTTTATCAATTCTTCCCGGGGGAAATTCCACAGTATAATAAACTTTTGGAAGATATAATAAACCGCGATTATAATCTTCTCAGTATATGGACCAAGGCTTGTTCCTTAAGAAATTTACCGGAGATTGAAGGTGATGAAATGGCTGAGTCGGTGGTCGCTCTTCTCTTCAGCCCTGAAGCTATACTCCAGGAAGAGTCTGCAAGATTAATTGCCCGATCAGGCAGGGAGCTGCTCAAGGCAGCTTTCCTTAGAATCCCCGATTCAACAAAAAAGCGACTTGATAAGATAGTTAATGGCGAGACTAATGAAAAGGAATTACTTTTCGAAAAGACCCGGTTCCTCTCAAATTGTTTTAAAGGAATTCCGGAGGAAGAGCTATTGTCACTGGCCGGGGCAATGAAGTATATTAAGGATTTTCAGAAAGGACTCCCCTCGTTTCCTGATGGCAGTATAATATGGTCCATATCTGATGATAAACCGGATTATGAAGTTTATATACTTTATAATGAGCAGTTGAGCAGCCTCAGTGAGAAGTTTAAGAGCAAGGATAGTGATTATTTTTACATTCTGCCTTTAAATGCTGTTGAAGAGTATCATTATCAGTTCCCCGACAAATCTTTTGAGATATTGAAATATATAGATAATAGCGAAAAATAACCTGATTGAAAATGGCTTCAAGAAAGACTACTATCTTCCGGCAACTCATATTTAATATCGCAATTCCGACACTGTTGGCGCTACTTGTATTTTCAGTTATTAATTTTCAACGTACCCGTTCTATTCTTTCCTCCAGTACTAATGAGACGAACAGGCTTCTTTCAAATGAAGTTACAAAAATTCTTAAATTCCAGGATATTGCCTTTAACCTGATTGACGAGGAGTTAAATAACCGATTTGAAGAATTTAGCTCACTTCTGGTCAATAAATATTTTGCAAATACCGGTAATATAAAAGACTTGGATCTCAGGGACATAGCTAACAAAATAGGAATGGATCCGGTTAATGAAGATATTTATGTCATATCTGCTGAAGGAATTATTATCAATACAACTTTTAAACAAGACCTTGGCCTCGACCTGTTCAGCCTCGGTGAGAATATGAAGAAATATCTTCAGGGAAGCTTTAAGTCGCCTGAATTTAAAGCAGATTTGTTTGCTATTGAGCATAAAACCCATAGACCAAAGAAATATACTTATCAGACAACCAGGGATGGAAAGTATATTATTGAAATTGGCGCTTATTCGAGGCAGGTTGATGATATAATACAGGCCATTGAGGATACAAAGATTGAGCTGATAAATGAGACGGGAGGAATTATTGATATTGAGTTGTTTTTAATGGCCGATGAACCCTTCAGTATGAATAAGGATGCAATGGAGATTGAAAGCCAGAGGGATACTCTTTTAAAAGCTTTTCAGAATAAAGATACCATCAGTTTTATTGAACGTGTTGGAGAATCATGGAATCACTATGAGTATATTTATCTGGAAAGATCTGCTGCAAAAGATAAACCAAATATAAGTCTTTACAAGGGTTCCGTGATCAGAATAATTTCGGATCGTACAGCACAACAAGCTTTGTTCCGGGTTGAAGCAACACGATTTGTTCTTCTTTTCATGATCACCATGTTTGTACTTACCATAGTTATTTACCGGAAAACAAAAGTGATAACTCTTCCAATTATTAAACTTGTCGAGAATGTTGACAGGATAACAAACGGGAATCTGAGGGAACGTGCTGAAGTCTCAGGTAATAACGAAATAACGAAGCTTTCCGAAAAATTCAATATGATGATTTCCCAGCTGGAAAGCTATTACTATGAGCTTGAAGAGAAGGTCAAGGAGAGGACACTCCGCATTGAAAAGCAGAAAGAGGAAATTGAAGAGCAGAAAAAAAGTATAATGGACAGCATATATTATGCAAGGCGGATACAAAATGCCATACTCCCGTCATTTAACCTTATCAGCACCCACCTGAAAAACTATTTTATCTTATATCTTCCTAAGGATATAGTGAGTGGTGACTTTTACTGGATTCATGAGGCTGATGGACTTTTCATGATGGCAGTTGTTGATTGTACCGGGCATGGTGTTCCCGGTGCATTTATGTCAATTGTAGGTTACAACCAGCTCAATAATACTGTAAGCGGTAAAAAAGTCCGAACGGCCGGCGCTATTCTGGATGGACTAAATCAGGGAGTTATAACCACGCTGAACGAGAATAAAAGTGATAATTCAATCAAAGATGGAATGGATATGGCACTCTGTGTTTTCGACTTTAAAGCTAAAAAAGTCGAATTCGCGGGCGCTAATAATCCACTTATAATCATAAGAGATAACAAGGTTCTGAAATATAAAGGGGACCGTTTCCCGATAGGCGCTTTTGAAGGCAGCCAGCCACAACTATTTGTTAATAACAAAATTGACATATTGGAAGGGGATTGCTTTTATCTTTCTTCTGATGGTTATTCTGATCAGTTTGGAGGGCCGGGAAACAAAAAATTCTTATCAAGAAGATTTGAAGAGCTCCTTTTTGAGATCCACTCCCAACCGGTGGAAGTTCAGAAAGAGTTGTTACAGAAAACATTGTATGATTGGATGGGTAATAATGGTCAGGTTGATGACATCCTGGTAATCGGTATTAAAATATAGTAAGGTAATATACATTATGGGACCAAAGAGAGACAACAAAAATTTCAATCCTTTTCCCGGACTGAGACCCTTTGCACCTGAAGAAAGCGATCTGTTCTTCGGGCGGGAAGGAGAAAGCGGGGAGGTTCTCGGGAAGTTGCTGAAAAACAGGTTTGTTACTGTAATCGGCGCTTCAGGAAGTGGTAAATCGTCACTAATCTATTGCGGAGTCCTGCCAAAGGTCAGGAATCTAAAAATGGAGGGATCTTCTGACTGGAGAATTATTTCATTCAGGCCGGGGAATGATCCGTTCGGAAATCTGGTTGATGCATTATCAGAAGATATTTCGGCCACCGGGAAGATAAAAGTGGACAGGAATAAAGTTCTATCTGAACTTCGGGATAATCCTGAAGGTATTACTGCTGCCATGAAGAAACTCATGATTAAGCCTGATGAAAAAGTTCTTCTGGTTATTGACCAGTTCGAAGAGCTTTTCAGATATAGCGCTCTTGGGAAAGCAGATACTTCCGTTTCACAAACCGCGAAGTTTGTTGATTTTATAGTTAATGCTGTCAGCCAGTCTGCTATAAATGTTTTTACTATAGTTACTATGCGTTCCGATTTTATTGGAGAATGTGCACATTACCAAGGGCTTACTCAACTCATCAATAACAGTAATTACCTTGTTCCACATATGGGAGCTGAAAACTACAGGGAAGCAATTGAGGGGCCTGTAAAATATGCAGGAGCAAAAATTGACCCGGGCCTTGTTGAAATACTTCTTGATGATATTGGCGACAGGAAAGATCAGCTCCCGGTTTTGCAGCACGCTATGATGAGGACATGGAACCACTGGCGGGAGCTTGACGAGAATGAACGGCCGATAAATAAAACTGACTATGACTCTGTCGGGACGATGAGCGATGCCATGTCGCTGCATGCGAATGAGGCTTATGAGGAGCTTAGTCTCCGCGGTAAGGAGATTTGCGAGATGATGTTTAAGACCATCACAGAGAAAGGCTCAGATAATAAAGGCTTACGACACCCCTCGGGTGTTAAAACGATAAAGTCTATTGCCGGGTGCACAACTGAAGAATTATTTGAGGTAGTTGAAAAATTCAGGATTACTTCAAGGTCCTTTATTACACCACGGCAGGATGTCCCTTTGAGCGATGACTCTATTATCGACCTGTCGCACGAAAGCTTAATGCGTTTATGGGACCGGCTCAGGGAATGGGTTAATGATGAAGCCGCTTCGGTTCAGATGTATTTACGGTTATCCGATGCATCAGCAATGTATCAGCAGGGAAAGACCAGCTTGTGGCGACCACCTGACCTTCAGCTTGCAATTAACTGGCGCGATCAGCATAAACCAACACTCACCTGGGCGGAGCGATACAACCCTGCCTTTGAACGGGCAATGGTTTACCTGCGAACCAGCGAAAAGGAATATCTTGATGAAGAGGAAAATAAAATCAGGCTGCAGAAAAGACAAATGAAGAGGACCAGGATAATTGCAACGATCCTCGGTGTTGCTGCTATAATATCAATGGGATTCATGCTCTTTGCTTTTGTCCAGAAGATAGCGGCCGATCGTCAAACAGTTCTGACAGAACAACAAAGGCAACTGGCCGTGATTCAAACAGCAATAGCTGATTCATCATCTAAGGTAGCCACTCATCAAAAAATACTTGCCGATTCAAGTGCTAATGCGGCAAACCTGAGTGCTGAATTGGCAAGACAACAAAAAGTGCTGGCTGACAGTGCAAAAATTTCTGCTGAGAAAAGTGCAGCAGAGGCTAAACGGCAGGAAGGAATTGCCGTTGTACAATCCGATTCAGCCAAACAGGCCAGCACAAGGGCTATTGCGAGTGCGAAACTTGCCAGAGAACAAAGTGTGGAAGCTCTTCGTCTCAGGATGCTCTCTATTGGTAAGTCAATGTCTATAAAATCGGTGCAGGCAGAGGGACAAAAAGACCTGCAGGCTCTTCTTGCTTACCAGGCTTACCTCTATAATAAGAAAAATGGCGGACTGGAGAATGACGCCGATATATATGCCGGTTTGTATAATGTTGCGCGCCAGTATGGCAGCACAACTTACAAGTCGTTCAAGGGGCATAATGGTGAAATCAGGGGTATTGCTTTTGTTCCGGGGAAAAACGAATTCTTTACTTCTGGTTCTGATGGTCAGGTTCTTAAATGGTCACTTGATGGCAAAGAACAGACTCTTCAGATCGTCTATTCAGGAAGTGATATAATCGAGGTTCTTGCTGTCAGCCCTGATGCTTCATGGCTGGCCCTGGGAAGCGGAAATTCGTCAATAAGGATGATCCCGCTTAAAGGAAATAATGTTGGGTATGAGATGACCGGGCATAAGGATAAAATAAAATCACTAATATTCTCTTTCGACGGTAAATATCTCTATTCTGCATCGCTCGACGGGAAAGTTCTTAAGTGGGATATGGCTGCCCACACGAATACCGATGTGTCTAACGGATCGATGAAGATCATATCAATTGACATATCCTCCAAAGGGAAATATCTGGCAGGCAGAAGCAGCGATGGTAATGTATTTGTATGGAACCCCGAAAGCAGTTCTGATAATTTCAGAATTGAAACAGCCGGGAAAAATATTAAAGTGATAAAATTCAGCCCTGATAACAATATTCTTGCAATCGGCGATGTTAACGGGAATGTTGAACTTTGGGATATCAATCTACGTAAAAAGATTTCAGAAGTGAAAGCTCATAGCGCACAGGTCAACGATATCCAGTTTAATACAACCCTGAAGCAGATGGCAACGTCAAGTAATGACAAAACAATTAAAATATTTAATATTAAAGACCCGGCCGACCTTACAGAACCCCCGATTACTTTTTCCGATAACGAAGGGTTTGTACTTGTAATGCAATTCAGTCCTGATGGCCAGTTGATCATATCCGGGGCTTACGAAGGTGCTCAAAACCTTGTCAGCCGTCCGTCGCATGTTGACTACCTGATTCGGGATATCTGCAACATTGTATCGAGGAACATGACCCAGGATGAGTGGAACACTTACGTCGGGAAAGATATACCCCTCGAGAATACTTGCCAGGATAAGAGTTATAATATTAAAGTAAATGCAATAAAATAAAGTACTTAAGGATATGAAAATCAAATATCAGGCTATTATGCGACTGCACCTTCTTTATCTTGTATTACTTGGGTTTTTACCTGGAATTGCTTACTCACAGGAGGCAGGAAGTTGTGCTGAAAAGCTGAAAAACGCGCAATCGTTTTTTGATAAGGGACAGGTGGAACAGGTTCCTCCCATGCTCGTTGAATGTATGAAATCGGGTTTCAACCGCGAGGAATCACTTGCCGCTTATAAGCTTCTTATTCAGGCCTATTTATTTGAAGACAAACTGGAATTAGCTGATTCCACGATGCTCGCTTTCCTGAAAAAAAATCCTGAATATCAGGTTAGTCCGACCGATCACTCCAGTTTTGTTCATCTCTTTAGTAATTTTAATGTCAAACCGGTAGTTCATATCTCATTGCACCTTGGAACGAACATTCCATTTCTTACGTTCATTAGCCCGGAAACTGTCGCCAGTGTGCCGGGGAAGAGTCCTTACACTACCAAAGCTGTAAATCTGTTTGGCTCCGTTGAGGCTAAGTTTGAACTAAATAAAAAACTCGAACTTAACATTGAAGCCGGATACTCACAGCTGGCATTTACAAATGTTGAGGATTTCATGGGAATTGGAAAAACTACTTATAATGAAAGCCAAAACAGACTGGAATTACCTATGAGCGTGACATATAATTTTAAGAGTTTTGGTAAATTCACTCCTTATGGCCGGTTCGGTTTCGGGCCTGCAATAACACTTGGAGCTACAGCAAAAAAACCAACTTATATACCGACAGATTTAACTAGTAATCCTTTTGCCGGAACCGATATTGACAGGACAGATTCCCGTATTTTCATGGATATTTTCACCCAGCTGGGAGCAGGGATAAAATTGAAAACTTCGAGAGGGTTTATAACTGCTGAGATAAGGTCGAATTTAGGAATTCTTAATCAGACAGTCAGGGGAGGGCCATCAGCTGAGGAGCTCTGGTATTCCTATTTCTATGATGATGATGGTTTTCATATTAATTCATTGAATATCAGCATAGGTTATACTCAGATTTTTTATAAACCTTCAAAAAGAAAGGAGTAGGATATGACCAGAAAATATGTAATACTACTTTTATTTATACTTCTTTCCTCCTGTGAAAAAAGACAGGATGAAAACGACATTCTTCTTAAGTTCTATGGAGATGCTTATGAAGATATTGGATACAGTGTAGCAAAAGTTGACAATGGTTATGTAATTGCCGGGCAGCTTACCGCGATAACACGCAACGGTGCTAACAACATCACCGGATCTTCAAAGAAAATGGGAATAATCAAAACCGGTTCCGATGGAAACGTGATTTGGAAGAATAGTTTCGGAGACACACTCCAGGCAGTTGGAACAAAGGTTTTAGCTCTCGATGATGGTTCCATTATATGTACAGGATACGTAACCGATCAGGTGACCCTGCAGGACATGTTTGTTGTTAAACTGGATGCTGATGGAACTAATTCAGTACAAAAGATTTACAAAAGTGCCGGGAACCAATATGGCACTGACATCATTAAAACCCCGGAAGGTTTTCTGATCCTTGGTTCAACAGATGCTGAGCGCCAGCCATTAACAGATTCAACCGGTAATGCTTCCGGTAAAAAAGATATTCTTCTGCAAAGGATCAACAGCAACCTCGAACCTCTTGTGTCGCCTACGGCTTTCGGCTTTCCGGGAAATGATGCAGGCGCAGCAATCAAGGCTGACATAAATGGAGGTTACATAGTTGTGGGGACAACCGACAGATCGGAGCCCGGGCAGGCTGGGAACAACATCTTAATTTTAAGGGTCAATACAAATGGGAGTGTTACCCAGCCAAGGATACTGGGGAGTATTGAAGATGAGTATGCTGCTGATATTGAGGTGTTAAACGATGGATATAACGATGGATATATTGTTGCAGTAACCGTTGGCAGTGAAGTGCCTGTGACCGTTCAGAGGGGATACATATTAAAAATTCCGGTTAACATTTATGCTGCACCCACGTTTGGCCCGAAAATAGAGATTAAGTCAACCACTACAACAACGGGTTCTTTTTCTGTAAAAGCCATTTCGAGATATAGGACCAATTCGTTTGTTATGGCCGGACAATCCGGTACTGGGTCGTCAGCTAAGATGCTCATCTTCGTTGTAGATGCAGATGGAAATCTGGTAGAAGGGAAGCAGATGATTGCCGGTAGCACAGGAATTCAGGTCGCTTATGATGTAATATCAGATGATGACGATTATATAATTGCTGTCGGGAAAAACAGTTATGAAACTAACTCCATGATCAGCTTGCTTAAATTCAGATTTTAAGAAATCAGAAACTACGTGACGCCAGGAATAACTCCAGTAAATCTATGAACATGAAAAAACTAGCTTTTATATTGATATTAACTCTGCCATTGTTTGCGGGTAAGGCAGCTGCACAGTGTAGTGTTTCTTGGGTAATTACATCTGGAGCAGTTAGTCAGACGGTATGTGTAACGAATGACATTACAGATATTAAATATGATGCGGGAGCAAAGGTTGACTCATATAATTCAGGCTCATCAACCTTACCCGCAGGTCTTAATGCATCCTGGGATGGTGATTTAAAGCAATTGACTATCTCTGGTACGCCAACTGCATCAGGAACTTATACAGTTTATTTTGACTGTAGTTCTCCTACTGCTACTTGTTCGGCAAGTGGAACAATAACTGTAACTCCGGCATCTTTTGGGGGCTCAATTAGTGGTTCAGCTACAGTATGTACAGGTACCAATAGTACCACTCTGACTCTCTCAGGCAATACTGGTGATGTTACGGAATGGCAATTTTCTACCAACAGCTGGAGTACTCATACTGTTATCAGTAATACTACGTTGGCAGAGACAGCCAACAACCTTACTGCGACAACCGAATACAGAGCGGTTGTTAAGAACGGTGTTTGTGCTGCAACTAATTCTGATTTGGGAACGGTAACAGTAGTAGCAGATCCGACGTTATCAGCGCCGACAGCATTGACCACTCTTTGTCAGGGTGGCAGTACAACCATTAGTACATCAGTAACCGCAGGAGGAACTCCCGGTTACAATTACCAATGGGAATATTCAGCAGACGGATTAGCGCCATGGGCAAGTGTAGTAAATTTAACACCTGCAGGGATCTCTTATTCCGGAGGTACAAGCAGCAGCTTAACGGTGACAGGCAATGGATCAGAATTAATAGAAAGTAAGTATTATCATTGTGTATTAGGCTCGACAACTCCAACGGTAGGATGTGATCAGATATCAGCTGTTGCTGAAATACAGGCAGTAGCGCCAGTTGCTCCGACAATATCATCACAACCGGCCACACCAACGACCTTATGTGTTGGCGGAACAGTTAACCTGAGTGTTACAGCTTCAGGATCAACCGGTTCATATACATATCAATGGTATTCAAATAACTCTGCCTCCACCGTAGGTGCTACAAACCTGGGAGGTGGCGCACAAACATCAGGTTATACTCCTCCCACGGGTACAGCAGAAACAAAATATTATTATTGTGTTATTGGTGGAACAGGAGGAGCTTGCGGAACAGTAACATCGGATTTTGCCAAAGTAATAGTGGTAGCAGATCCGACGTTATCAGCACCAACGGCTGAAACTATACTATGTAAAGGAGGCAATACCACGGTTAGTACATCAGTAACCGCAGGAGGAACTCCCGGTTACAATTACCAATGGGAATATTCAGCGGACGGATCAACGCTCTGGGCAAGTGTAGTAGATTTAACACCGGCAGGAATCACATACACAAACGGGACAACTGAATCCTTAACGGTAACAGGAAATGGATCAGAACCTACAGGAGATAAATTTTATCGGTGTGTATTAAGTTCTACAACTGCATCAGTAGGTTGTGATCAAATATCTGCCACTGCAAAGATCACGACCGTAGCAGATCCGACGTTATCAGCACCAACGGCTGAAACTATACTATGTAAAGGAGGCAATACCACGGTTAGTACATCAGTAACCGTAGGAGGAACTCCCGGTTACACTTACCAGTGGGAATATTCAGCAGACGGATCAACTCTCTGGGCAAGTGTAGTAGATTTAACACCGGCAGGAATCACATACACAAACGGGACACCTGAATCCTTAACGGTAACAGGAAACGGAACTGAGGCATCATCTGACAAATATTATCGTTGTGTCTTAACTTCTACCACTCCATCTGTAGGTTGTGATCAAACATCCGCCACTGCAAAGATCACTACTGTAGATGATCCTAATGTTACCATTCAACCGAATAACCCTGCAGCTATTTGCGCAGGAGGGACCACTTCAAATATTACAATTACAGCTGCAGGTGGGACTCCTGCTTTAACCTATAAATGGAAATTGTATAATGCTGGCAGTTGGGGAGATGTTGTTAATGGAACACCATCAGGTTCAGTTTATTCCGGCGCCTCACAGGCAGCAGCAGTATGTTCAGAATTAGCAGCAACGATCAATTTAACAGGATTGCTATCAGGCAGTATATCTACCGTAAATTATACTATTAATGGCTTTGCACAAGACCCGGTTTTCAATGTTGTTGCTACTGGTACATCAGCAAGCTTTTTTTCAAGAGTACTTACAGCATCCGATAACGGGAAAACCCTTAGTATAACAGGTATCACTACCACGAGTGCTACACCAAATTGTTCGAAAACATTTTCCCAAAATCTAACGCTAATTGTCAATACAGCAACAATACCAACTATCACTGGAAATGCGGCACCTTGTATTGGCTCTGCCGGTAATGTTTATACAACAGAATCAGCAGGAATGTCAGCATTTTCCTGGACCATCTCAGGAGGTGGAACCATTACAGAGACAATCTGAAAAAACAATCGTAGTAAAAGATTTACCGGTACCGGCAATATCCGGACCTGCAACACCATGTTTTAATTCTTCGGGTAATGTTTATACCACCGACGCAGGAATGCCTTCTTACACTTGGTCAGTCCCAACAGGAGGAACCATTACCTCAAGCACCACCGGAAATATGATCATAGTCACCTGGAACACAGCAGGTCCCCAGACTGTAAGTGTTAACTATACCAATACCAATAACTGTACAGCAGCAACTGCTAAAGTTTATGATGTAACAGTATATCCTGATCTGACAGCCGGGATAAGCCCTGGCAACTCATCAATTTGTTACAATACTTCACCGGGAACATTTACTGCAACAGGTGGCGGTGGCACCGGTTCATATACATACCAATGGTATAATACGATCTCCGGTATTATAAGCGGAGTAACAGACCCAACATATAGTCCAGGAAATATAACCTCCACGACAGGATATTACTGTGCAATAACCAGCGGATCGTGCGGAACAGTGAACACACCCACAACAACA
>JAPLEB010000068.1 GCA_026391555.1 Bacteroidia bacterium
TATTCCTGATATCACCAAGGAATTTGTTTCCTACTCCCTCTCCCTTATTTGAACCTTTTGCCAATCCGGGTATATCAACAATCTCTACTGTTACATGAACAATCCTGTCAGTAACCTGATGTTTTTCAAGCTCATATAGTCTTGGATCGGGAACCTGTACAACCCCCATATTTGATTTTGTTGCACTGAAGGCAAAGGCAGTAGTTTCCCCTTTTGTATTTGAGATACAGTTAAAAATAGTGGTTTTGCCAATATTTGTTACCCCTATTATTCCGCATTGAAGAGCCATCAGATATCCGGATTAATTCATTTGGCTGCAAATTTATCATAATTCCGGGGATTATTCAACATCTTAAGATTGCTCCGGAATCATCTATCTGGATAAAATATTTTACTACACAGGTACCGGGTAGATTTAGAATCGTTTATGGTTCCAAAGTGTGATGCCTCCGGCAAAAATATGGTTTTATAAGGTAGAAAATCAGTATAAAGTAGAACTTCTTAATGATTTGCAGGGTGTCAAGCAACAACAGAGGGTACTTCCCAGACGCGATCTATAATTTAATCTCAAAGTTCCTGACAAAATCAACTGATTTTGCAATTTCACCATACATAACCTTATCATCATTAATAAAAGGAATCGTTTTCCGGTAAGATTTTACAATCTCTTCAATATATTCAGATGACCGGAGGGGCCTTCTGAATTCCAACGCCTGAATGGCCGTAAATAATTCAATTGCAATAATCTTTTCAAGGTTCTCTGCAACGCGCAAAAGTCTTGTAGCTCCGTTGGCGCCCATACTTACATGATCTTCCTGCTCATTTGATGATGGAATAGAATCTACCGAGGAAGGGGTGCAAAGTTGCTTATTCTGACTAACAATGGAGGCTGCAGTATATTGAGGTATCATAAATCCGCTGTTCAATCCGGAGTTTACAACAAGAAATTCCGGAAGATCCCGTTGTCCGGCTATTAACCTGTAGATCCTTCTTTCCGAAATACTTCCCAACTCAGCAAGTGCAATTGCCAGGTAATCGAAAATAAGGGCAAGAGGCTGTCCATGGAAATTTCCTCCTGAGACTATCATATCTTCATCGGGAAATATAGTCGGGTTATCAGTTACGGAATTGATCTCCGTCAGAATTACTGATCTTGCATAGCCAATTGCATCTTTACTTGCTCCATGAACCTGGGGAATGCACCGGAAAGAGTAAGGGTCCTGCACATGTTCTTTTGCGCGTGAAATTAGCTGACTTCCCTTTAACATTTTTCTGAATGCTTTTGCAGTACTGATCTGACCCTTATGTGGCCTGATAGCGTGAATGTTAGCGAAAAACGGATCGAGTCGTCCGTCATAAGCCTCGAGAGATATTGCTGAAGTAATATCAGCAACAGCCGAAAGCCTTTCAGCCATAGCAATTATATATACACCATAGCCGCTCATGAATTGAGTACCATTAAGAAGGGCAA
This sequence comes from Bacteroidia bacterium, assembly GCA_026391555.1. Lineage (GTDB taxonomy): Bacteria > Bacteroidota > Bacteroidia > Bacteroidales > VadinHA17 > LD21. Next base: position 1,472 of record JAPLEB010000068.1, read on the forward strand.
GTCCTTCTTTTGATTTCAATTCCACAGGAGACCAGCCAAATTTTTTCAAAATTTTGCCGGCTTCATATCTCTTTCCTTTATACATCACCTCTCCCATTCCGAGGAGTGGAAGAACGAGGTGAGCCAGGGGAGCCAGATCGCCCGAGGCTCCAAGGGATCCCTGTTCGTAAACAACCGGACTGATTCCTTCATTTAAGAAATCGATGAGCCGTTGAACCGTTTCTACCTGAACTCCTGATTTCCCAAGACTTAACGCGTGTATTTTAAGGAGAAGCATGAGCCTGACAATATCCTCCCTGACTTCAGGTCCTGTTCCACAGGCATGCGACATAACAAGGTTTTCCTGCAGTTTATTGAGTTGATCGTGACTTATGGTTTTATTATGAAGTGAACCAAATCCGGTGGTGATCCCGTATATCGGAGATGTGTTATTTTCAAGTTTACGATCGAGGTAGTTCCTGCAATACTTAATAAGATAAGCAGATTCCTTTGACAGAGAGAGCTTTATATCATTTTTCAGAATTTCCCCTATCTTTTCAAGTTTAAGATTTTCAGGTGATATTTTAAAAGTCATCACTATAATATTTTAATATTCATTGGAAATCATCCGCATGTTTTTGCCAGTTTAATCTCCTCTTTCACAAATGATTTAAGCTCCTTCAGTTTAATCTTCCTCTGTTCCCCTGATGACATGATTTTAATAGTGATCATTTCATTTTCTATTTCATCTTCTCCTGCAATAATTATATAAGGTATCCTCTTCGAGTCAGCATAAGAAAACTGTTTTTTAAGCTTCCCTGAATCCGGGAATAATTCAGTACTTACTTCAAGCGTGCGCAATATATCGAGAATTTGAAACGCGTAGTCTGTCTCTTCCTCACCAAAGTTTACTACCAGCACTTCAGTTGAAGATACTTTAACCTCATTAAAAAGGTTCAACTGGTTAAGAACATCATATATCCTGTCGGCTCCGAATGAGATTCCGACACCTGATACCCCCTCCATTCCAAAAACACCAGCAAGATTATCATAACGACCTCCACCGCAGATACTTCCAATGCCTATATCCTTTGATTTAACTTCAATAATAGCGCCGGTATAATAGTTTAATCCGCGTGCAAGTGTAAGATCGAGTTCAACGTCACAGATTATGGAACTATTTTCAATATATGCAAAAAGTGTTCTCAATTCAGATATCCCTTTCAGTCCTGTTTCAGACTTTGAGATTAACTTTTCGAGTTTACTAAGTTTTGTATTGTTATTCCCGGTCAGTTGCAAAACTGGCTGAAGATTCGATATTGCCTCAGAGGTTAAGCCTTTGCAGCTTAATTCAGCATTAACAGCCTCGATACCAATCTTATCAATTTTATCAATTGCAACAGTTATATCAGTAATCCTCTCACCTTCACCAATAAACTCTGCTATTCCAGAAAGAACCTTTCTGTTATTAATTTTAATGAGTGTTTCAATTTTAAGTCTTTGAAATATGTCATCAACGATCTTAATAAGCTCATATTCATTTAATAATGAATCGCTTCCTATTACATCAACATCGCATTGAAAGAACTCGCGATATCTGCCTTTCTGGGGTCTGTCCGCTCTCCAGACCGGTTGTATCTGGTATCTTTTAAACGGGAAAACAATTTCATCACGATGTTGCACAACGTAACGGGCGAATGGAACCGTCAGGTCATATCTTAATCCTTTTTCACAAATCTTTGAAGAGAGTTTACCTGGTTCGCGCTTAATTAGCTCTTCATCGTTGACTGACGACAGGAAATCACCGGAATTAAGTATCCTGAACAGAAGTTTATCGCCCTCCTCACCGTACTTTCCGAGAAGCGTTGTGAGATTTTCCATCGCAGGAGTCTCAATAGGCTGATAACCATATAATCTGAAAACCTGCTTAATTGTTTCAAAAATATATTCCCGTTTCAGCATCTCATCTGTAGAGAAATCCCTTGTTCCTTTTGGTATGGATGGTTTTGAGGACATAGTCAGAAAATAAAAGACAAAAGTATAAAGACAAAAGTATAAAAAAAGGCTTTAGAGGCAATAAAAGCATTAAAGGCAATATAAGCACTAAAGCCTCTACAGCCGCTACAGCCTCTATAGCCTTCTTCAGTACTTCTTCAGTACTTCTCCGGAACAAATGTCTGGTCCGTGACCGGGGGCCTGACATAAGCCACATCATGTTTCAACGGAGGCAGTTTAAATGGTTTGGGAGTAAGATCTTTATAAGGAATAATTGAAAGAAGATGGCCGATACAATTGAGTCTTGCTCTCTTCTTATCATCGGCATGAACAACATACCATGGAGCTTGTTTTGTATCGGTAAATGAGAACATTTTGTCTTTAGCCATGGAATACTCGACCCATTTGTCGCGCGATTCAACATCCATCGGACTGATCTTCCACCGTTTTGTCGGGTCTGTTATTCTATCCTGAAACCTTTTTTCCTGTTCATGGTCACTTACGGAAAACCAGTATTTAATAAGTATTGTACCTGACCTGAGAAGCATCTTTTCGAATTCAGGGCAAGATCTGAGAAACTCTTCATACTCTTCGTTAGTACAGTAACCCATAACCTTCTCAACACCTGCCCTGTTATACCAGCTCCTGTCGAACAGAACGATCTCACCTCCTGCAGGCAACTGAGAAGCATATCTTTGGAAATACCATTGAGATTTTTCTTTTTCTGTGGGAATACCAAGAGCAACAATTCTGCATATCCTGGGATTCAGACATCCTGCAATGGTTTTAATTACTCCGCCCTTTCCTGCAGCATCGCGGCCTTCAAAGACAACAACCACCTTAAGCTTATTAGCCTTAATCCATTCCTGAAGTTTAACCAGCTCAATTTCAATATCCAGAAGTTTTTTTTCGTATTCCTTGCGCTCGAGTTTATTCTTCTTTTCCTGATCAATATCGTGATACAAATCGGCCGTTTCAGCAACTTTTGCTTTGGCTTTTTTCTTTTCTTTATTATGTGCCATAATATGAGAATTTAAAATGAAAAATAAATATAACAAAAAATAATGAAGTTCAGAAATTTTTCAGGATAAAAATGATTTAATGAAGAAATGAGTCAACTGTATTACCCCACCTCATCTGTCTGCCATTTTCATAAGTAAAAATACGTTCTTCCTGTCCTTCGGTATAATTCCTGAGTTAGAGAGAGAGAAAGTTTGAAGGATTTTTCATTAGATTATTGCATTAGTGAAATTCAATTAATTTTATATATTTGTTCACTACAACAAAAAAACGAACTAATAATTTGCTAACCGAAAAAAATCAAATAATGAAACAACAGACAGACAGCAATTTAAGACTTGGGATGACCCTTATGGCGATGATCTTTTTCATATTCGGGTTCATTACCAATTTCAACATCGCATTAAAAGATCAGGTTCAGGCGACGTTTCAATTGAGTAACTTCATGGCAAATTTGGTCAATGGAGTATTCTTTTTTGCATATTTTGTTTTCTCATTTGCATGCGGGAAAATTATTAAGAAAACAGGTTACAAGAGGGGGGTAATTATCGGTTTGCTCCTGATTGGCTTTGGTAGTTTCCTGTTCTACCCGGCTGTGGCTGTGCCTTCATATTCACTTTTCCTGGGTGCAGTATTTGTGATGGCAACAGGTGTGGTTTTCCTTCAGACGGCTGCAAATCCTTATGTTGCCGCTCTGGGTTCACAGGAAACCGCCTCCTCAAGGCTTAATCTGACACAGGCATTGAACTCAGTAGCTACTACTATTGCTCCTTTTATTGTTGGTATTTTGGTACTTACACCTGCAGCTATTGCAATGGGCCCAACAGCAGTACAAGTTCCGTTCCTTATAATTGGTTCAGTTGTTATATTTATCGCTGTCATTATCTTTTTCATAAAACTGCCCGAGATTCTGGGGGGGGAAGAAATTGAAGAGAAAAAGAGCATTTGGAAGCGTCCCCAGGTATTATTAGGAGCTTTGGCTATTTTCTGTTATGTAGGCGCTGAAGTTGGTATTTCAACTGCAATAGTACCCTATCTGAAACAGAGTGGTATGTTGATTGGTGAAGCTGCCAAGTTAGCTGCTATGTATTGGGGAGGCAGTATGGTTGGTCGTTTCTTGGGGTCTATCAATCTAAGCACCATGGAAAACCAAAAGAAATTCATGTATTCAGGCTTTGTAATTGTATTAGCATTTTTTGTAGGCTGGTTAGTAACAGGCAGTCAAATAAAAGATGGCGTTTTTGTTTTCGAATCTTCACCGTCTAAGGGCTTAATATTCTTAAGTATTGCTGTGGCTAATTTTATAGCAATGTTTCTCGCGAAAGGAAAGGCAAACATTGCACTGGGAGTATTCGGGTTTATAGCTGCCGCTTTAGTTTTTGCTTCAACGATTATTGGTGCCAATGTCGGTATTTGGGCGTTGCTTTCAATCGGTTTCTTCAACTCTATCATGTTCCCGAATATTTTTGCATTAGGAGTGAAAGACCTTGATCGTTTTGAGATGCCAATGGCTTCAGGTATTATTAACACTATGATAGTTGGTGGAGCAGTTATACCCTTATTAATGGGTTGGTTTACTGACAGTATTAGTGTTCGTGCTGCCTTGCTGGTACCGGTGGTATGTTATGTTTACATTGTCTTCTTTGCTTTAAAAGGAAGCAAAATCAGATAATCAAAATATTATAAAAAAATGAAAAGAGTAGCAATTGGTATTGATATTGGCGGAACTAATACTGCAATTGGCGTAGTGGATAGTGAAGGTAAAATATTGTACGAAAGAAAACCCCCGATGGCAACACCACAGAAAAGGGAAAACCCTGATTTGACCCAGTCTGTGTCAGATATGCTTTTGGACAAGTACATTAACAACCTTTCTGTAGAAATAAAGACTGCAATTTCAATGGTAAAGCAAATAAATCCTGAAATTGAAGTAATGGGAATTGGTATTGGTGCACCTAATGGCAATTATTATAGTGGAACCATAGAATATGCACCTAATTTGCCTTTTATCGGAATAGTAAATTTTATTTCACTTATAGAGAAAAAATTTCCTGAATTTAAATATATAAAATTGACTAATGATGCCAATGCTGCTGCCCTTGGTGAGATGATTTATGGTGGCGCCAGGGGAATGAAAAATTTTGCTTTGATGACACTCGGCACTGGGCTTGGTAGCGGACTTATAGTAAATGGCGATTTAGTGTACGGTGCCGATGGCTTTGCCGGAGAATGTGGACATACAACAGTTGTTCCCGACGGTCGTGTTTGCGGTTGTGGAGGTCGTGGTCATCTTGAAGCTTATTGCTCAGCTACCGGAATCAAACGTACTGTTTATGAACTTCTTGCAAAGTATAACGATTCTGAAAGCCCTCTTGCAAATATCCCATTGAACGAAATGACATCAAAGATTGTTTTTGATGCAGCTGAAAAAGGAGATACTATTGCCAAAGAGGTCTTCGAAATAACCGGCGAGTTACTTGGGCGTTCCTTAGCAGATACTGTACACTATCTCAGCCCTGAAGCAATATTTCTATTTGGAGGTGCTGCTGCGGCTGGTGATTATATTTTTAAACCAACAAAAGCCAGTATGGAGCGTCATCTTCTTCCGGTCTTCCGTAACAAGGTAAAATTACTTCCTTCACAACTTAAAGAGAGTTCAGCAGCTATTGTAGGATCTAGCGCTCTTGTTTGGAAAGAGATGGAAAAAAACTGATCAACAATCCATCCTGAAAAGAGAGGACAAAAAAAATGAAAAATGTCCCCAACCAATTACCTTTGGTTGGGGACATTTTTATTTTTAACCAGAGTTTTAACCCTGCTTTAGGCAGCATCAGGTGAAATATGTATCTACTGAATGAAGGGTATTAAAAGAGGGTATCTGAATAGTTCGCCCTTCGATGCTTTGACACTTGCAATAATTATACAGATTACCTTAAGAGTTACCAGCAACACAATTATTGGTATTCCTATAATAATGATAATTAAAGGGATAGCAAGAACTATATAAAGCAGTATTGATAATTGGAAGTTAAGTGAATTTCTCCCGTTTACATTCACCCAGGCAGATTCATCTTTTCTCGACAGCCAGCAGATAAGCGGGCCTATAGTACCTCCAAAGGGGAAGAAGAAACCGGCAAAGGCCGACAGGTGGCATAGCATAGCCCAGTTTCTTTCTGTGTCTGATAGTACTCTGTTCTCTTCCATGATATTTAAGTATTTATTAAAAAGACGTATCTGTTTTCCCAATGCTGCATCAGAATTAAATTGCGAGTCGTTTCAGATCGGCGGGTAATAAACCCTTACAATGGCAATAAATGATTTTTCATGTCTATAGTATTATTCTACAGGTATATACAAAGGATTTTTATCGTTGAATTTTCGTATATAAACAAACATAAGCTCTTTCTTCTTTTTCCTGGAAAGCTGAACATACTCCTCGTAAAGTTGATTATCTTTCATCAGGAGCAATTCAGTATTCTCAACATCAAATTCCAGTATCTTACCACTCTCAAAATCGATTAAATATTGTTTTAGTTCGGTACGGGTCATGTTAGATTGACTGTAGGGTGAATAAGGTGAAGAATATGAGTTATAGGGGTTAGAATAATTACTGTACCCGTAAGGTGAATAATAAGGATCATAGTTTCCGTAAGGAGAGTTATTATATCGGGAATCATAAGTTGTTATATCCGCAACAAAATGACAGATGCTGCCAACAAAGGTAATCCTGTTGAAGGTTTCCTGAATCTGGATATTCAACATACCGTTACGTGCATAACCCCATATAGTGTTTTTCGCAATTTCCTGCCTCACCCCCATATTGTCATAGAAATATATTTTATCCATTTCCAGTATCTTTTTAAAGAATTCCCGATCGTTATAATCGATGGAGGTGAGCAACTTTGCTTTTGGAATAGGGCTATTCATTTTTACCTGGTCAAAATTGATGTAAATACCGTCATTGAATCTGAAATCAGGAGTATATTTTACCATTCCTTCTTTTTCCTGCCCGCGCAAAGGAGGATGAGAAGTGCCTGATACAATCAGATTTATTAGTAAAAATATTCTTAATGCTCTCTCCATATAATCAAAGTATAACCTATTAAGTTCAAATTTTGTGTTGTAATGACAAATTTAACGTTTTCCTTTAAAGGTTGTTAATTTCAGTTAATGTATATTTATTACTTATTTTGTTTAAATTTACAAAACCTCAAAATAGTGATTTATGCTTAGTGAAACCGGAAGAAGCAACAACAATAGTGAATTAAATAAGTCTTCTGAGGAACTTTTCGATAAGAGCAGGAAGAATATTGAAACATTTTCAATTATTGCGCTGCTCTGCATGATAGCAGCTGTACTTTTAATCACTTTTGATCAGAGGCTTTTTGCAGGATGTATGATAATTGCAGGTGCAAGCATTTGTATATTCATTTTCAGGAAAATTTCAGTAATAAATAATAAAACAAAAGAAACGCTTTTTACAATTTCTTCTTCAAACAAAAGAAAAGATGATATCATAAAAGATTTCTCACACAAGATAAGAGAAACCCTGAACAGTCTTGTTATTATCGTTGACGTGGTTATGGAATCAGGTCTCCGGAAAGAGCAAAAAGAGTTAATTCAGACTTTCATCGTATCTACAAATAACATGGTTAGTACTGTTAATGAATTAACAATGAAGTCGGCCGGTAATATGAGTTTTGAACAAAGAAAGGCTATCCGATTTAATTTGTTTTCAACAATTCAAAGCACAATTGAACTATATAATCTTAAGGATAAAGTCAAAATTGATTTTATCTTAAACAAAAAGGAATTCAGTGATTTTGAATGTTTTGGCGACCCTATAATTCTTAAGCAGATATTTCTAAACATTTTCAGCACTATTGAAAATGACGTATCAGAAAGAGCTACTAAGGTTACGATAAATCTTGGTAAATCAAAAATAACGGAAACTGAAAGCATTATTTCATTAAAGATACAAACTGATAGAAGTATGGTTCTTATTGATGATAAAGGTATTGAACGAAGTCAGTCTGCCCTATTGATCTCATCAGGGAAAGGCACCTATAGTCAGGAATTTGGAACTGATTATACAATATTGAACATCCTTTTCCCATTTGACAATCCTGCTTCAAAGCCAAAACAGAAAACTGCTTCTCCAAAGATTGAAGAATTAAGACAGAAAGAGAAAACTCATAAAGATATGAAAGACCTCAAAATTCTTCTTGTGGAAGATAATCTCATAAACCAGAAGATCACATTTCTTACTCTTAATCCATTAGTTAATAGCATTGATACAGCTTCGAACGGGAAAGAGGCTCTTGATAAATTTGGTACTGTTAATTACGATCTTATTCTTATGGATATCCAGATGCCGATAATGAACGGGATGGTTGTTGCTGAAAAAATCAGGGCCATAGAATCCACCACCAATTCACATATCCCAATAATCGCAATTACCGCAAACGCAATGATTGGAGACATGGAAAAATGTCTCTCAGCCGGCATCGATGATTATATCAGCAAGCCTTTTCAGCCATCATCACTTATTGAAAAAATAAAAAATATTATTTAGTTCCTATTGCCGAGCGGTCTGAAGCCGATCACCATTATATCGTCGACCTGGACATCCTTTTCCATCCATGTTTTAATATTTTCGTCCAGAATGGATTTTTGATCATTTAACGGGAAACCGTGAATAGTCAGTAAAAGATACCTGAACCTTCGGTACATGAACTTTTTATTTTCCGATCCTCCGAACTGATCAGCATACCCGTCAGAGAAAATGTAAAGGATATCATTCTCAAGAAGATCGAGTTCATGATCAGTATAGGAGATACCTTCCGGATTCATTCCAATAATAATCTTATCGCCTTTTATCTCAATAAGACCACTATTGCGGATCAGATAAAGCGGGAAAAAAGCTCCGGCGTATACTATCTTTTTTCTTTTTTTGTCAATAACACACAGTCCAATATCCATTCCATCCCTAATGATAGTTCCAATATTCTTTTCCCTGCTGAATGTTTTTTCCAACCCCTTGTTCAGGACTGCCAGAATCTGTGAAGGGATTTCAATATTGTCTTCACTGATGGTTTTCTCTATAATCTCAAGACCAATCATCGACATAAGAGCACCGGGAACCCCATGACCAGTACAATCGGCTGCCACTACAAAAACTTTATCTCCTTTTTCACCTATCCAGTAAAAATCGCCACTTACAATATCTTTAGGTTTGTAAAAAATAAAAGAATCTTCAAAATGTTTCTTGAAATAAATTTCCGATGGCAAGAGCGCTTCCTGTATCCTCTGAGCATATAACAGGCTATCGGTAATGTTTTTATCTCTAATTTCCAACTCAATTTTCTGTCTTGCTACCAAATCCAGAGCTTGTTCCTTTTCCTTCAGGAGTTTCCTGGTTTTAATAAGTCTCCTTGTCTGCGACATGACAAGTAAATAGACAAAAGCGATTACAAATGCACCGTAAAGAATAAAACGGTAAGGAGAGGCTGTCGAGTTCATTATACTTCCATCTGATAGACCTTCCGGGGTCAAAACACTATCAATGATATGCGCATAGCTGTATGTTAAATACAAGATTTCCATCAGACAATACAAAAATATACTAATTATCCGTATATATTATCAGCTGTAATTTAAAATTCATTCAGACCTCATTTAATGTTGATTTCATCCGTTCCATTGCGGTATAATTCCAGGTTAATTACTGAGGGAGAATGAATTAACGGTCCTATTCCGAGCGATTCCCATTTTTGATCTATTGCCGTAATAGTTTCAATACTGGAGCAAACTACATTCGGCCATTTCCGGGGAAATCCTCCTTTCCTGTAAGCTTTTATTGTTCCATCAATGAAGATTGAAGTGGGAGAAATGTATTCATGATCGCGTTGCGGATCAGAGTTTCCAAGGACCTGCCATGCTACCATATTAAAATCATACGGGTCAACTGTATGATCAACTGATAGAATCAGGTTGAAAATTCCATCAGGATCGTTTGTTTTGAACAGGCATTTAACCTTTTCAATTACATCAACATCCTCGAACCTGTTAACTGCAATGATCAGGATTGGAATATTATCTTCAAAAAGATTGAGATTAAATTTTTTAATAAGATTCCTGTCAAAAAAATTGTTTATAAAATTAAAATCAGTTGGATTATTTCCTTGTCCAATATTATTTCTATCCGTTTCTTCTTCAACTAGCTTTATTGTTGCATCAACTCCTAATTTACCTCCGAAGGAAAAGGTGTCCGAAGAGTGGTCAAGGACATCAAGAGGACCGTGACTAAACAATAGATCTTTATTGAAATCAACATTCGCGAAAGTATGCACCAGCAGGTCCTTATAATTCCTGATATTAATATCTCCACTGACCACAACGAGGTATTTTGTAAACATCATCTGGCCTGCACCGAATAATGAACTGATTACTTTCATACCCTGACCCGGATAGCTCTTTTTAATCTTCACTATTACGAGGTTATGGGCTATACCGGCATCAGGCATATGAAAATCTTCAATTTCAGGTAGTATTGCCATTTTAACCGGAGGAAGAAATATTTTTTCGGTAGCCTTTGCCAGCCATGCATCTTCCTGTGGAGGAATTCCGACTATCGTTGCCGGATAAACTGCTTTTTTTTAGTGAGTTATACAGGTTATATGAAATTTTGGATACCAGTCAGGCAGAGAATAGAACCCGGTATGGTCGCCAAATGGTCCTTCCCACACAAGCTCTTCAGCCGGGTCAACATAGCCTTCCAGAATAATGTCAGCATCTGAGGGTACATACAGTTCGTTAGTGATGCACCTGACCAATTTAACCTTTTTCTTTCTCAGTAACCCGGCCAGAATATATTCATCAATATTCTCAGGCAGGGGGGCGGCGGCAGAATATGCATAAGCCGGATCTCCACCCAGAGCCACAGAGACCGGCATTTTTCTACTGGTTTTTTTCCAGGCTTCAAAATGGTTCGATCCAGTTTTGTGTCGTTGCCAGTGCATTGCTGTTGTGTTCTTATCAAGAACCTGCATCCTGTACATGCCCACGTTTGTTTTTCCTGTTTCCGGATGGATAGTATGCACCATGGGAAGTGTTATAAAACGACCTCCGTCGTGTGGCCAGCATTTAAGAACAGGAAGAATTCCAAGGTCAGGAATCCTGTGAATCACCTGTTGGCAGGTACCTTTCCTTATTCGTCGGGTCGGAAGGAAACCTGCCAGTTTAATGAGAACGGGAATTGCTGAAAGCTTTTTGAATATAGTTCCCCTGGTACCTGAAATAATATTAAAAACACTTTCAATTTCTACTCCAGCCTCATCGAGGTTTTTTCTTCCTATCGCCATTGCCATCCTTGCATCGGACCCAAAAGCATTTATCAGAACGGGAAATTCAGTTCCCGTATTTTCAAACAGCAATGCTTTCCCTCCTGATTTGGTTAACCGGTCGGTTATTTCCGTGATCTCGAGTACCGGATCAATAAATAACTTAATACGCCGGATCTCATCTTTTTTCTCCAGTGCAGCAATGAAACCGGTTAGTCCTGAATAAGCCATTACCAATATTAAAGCAATACGCAAAGATATTCAATAAGCCAACATGAGTTGCAGAAACTGGATAAAAATGGGCAGGATGGTATAGTATAAAACAATAATGGGAACTATTCGCTAGGATTAGTTCCCATTCACCGTTTACAACCAAGGCTGTTAACGATGTCAGATTACTGTTATTCTGACCGGCTGTGTCTTTGGATACGAGACCCATTTCTGCAACCCATGGCTTTCGGATTTTGCCTGTTAAAGCAGAACCTTCCGGCTGTCCTTTTGTTCCGCCTAAGCGGAATTTCCGGGATGAAGTGTCGTTCAGGCCCTGTTGCACATTTCCCGAAGGATATGGCATTAGTTTCAGATAACCAGGGGCCGAAGCCCTTCATTTTCTGAAGCCCTGTGACTCAATCGCTGAAAGAACGTTTCCGGTTTTCGTCGACATACTGAACATCGGGGACGCGGAGTCCTTTTAGTTCAGGCTTCGGCTCGCGTTATGTGCAGACCCGAGGGTCTGACCGAAACAGATCTTGTTTCATTTAAGTAACCTTTTCCGTTTCCACATCTTTTGAGCAGTCTTTTATCGCTCACCTGATGAATCAAATTTATAATAAGAATATTGAAAAACAATGAAAATATTGTTGTTGTTATAAACCTGATATTAACAAAAGTTATCAACAATTGTTAATAACTATTCCTTATACGCGTACACTGCCAGGTTGACAAGTGTCTTTTCAATTCTGAGCAATCGGATCTTCAGTCTTTTTAGCTTTTTCTTTAACTGCTTTAGGCGCTTTTGCCTCAACTACTGCCTCATCTTTTTTTCTGGGTGTTCTTCTTCTTCGTGTTGTTTTAGTTTTTGCAGCTTCCCCGCCAAGCATAGCTTCGTTATAATCAACGAGTTCAAGAATGCACATATCTGCATTATCACCTATTCTGTTGCCGATTTTTAATATCCGTGTATATCCACCCGGGCGCTCACCGATTTTTGGGGATACCTCTCTGAATAATTCAGTTACTGCGGTCTTATCTTTCAGATGACTGAATACCAATCTCCTTGAGTGTGTTGAATCTACTTTCGATTTAGTAATAAGTGGTTCAACAAAAGTACGAAGCGCTTTAGCTTTGGCTGTTGTGGTAGTAATCCTTTTATGAAGGATAAGTGATGTAGCCATGTTCGAAAGCATCGCTTTCCTGTGTGAACTTGTTCTTCCTAAATGGTTAATAACTTTTGAATGTCGCATTTCTCTATTTCCTTAACCAGTTTTCAAATTAATCTTTCTCTAACTTATACTTGTTTACATCCATCCCAAATGACAGGCTCATGGATTCGAGCAACTCATCAAGCTCGGTGAGTGATTTCTTGCCAAAGTTTCTGAATTTAAGAAGGTCATTCTTATTAAACTTGACCAGATCACCAAGCGTTTCAACTTCTGCAGCTTTAAGACAGTTAAGTGCTCTGACAGAAAGGTCAAGGTCTACCAGTTTTGTTTTCAGCAGCTGTCTCATATGCAGGACTTCTTCATCGAACTCTTCATTTGCCAGTTTATCATCCGAATCGAGTGTAATTTTCTCATCGGAGAATAGCATAAAGTGATAAATGAGAATTTTTGCAGCTTCTTTTAGAGCATCTTTCGGGTGAATTGACCCGTCGGTTTCGATCTCAAAAAGCAGTTTCTCATAGTCAGTTTTTTGCTCAACACGATAATTTTCAACGGTATATTTTACATTCCGGATAGGAGTAAAAATAGCATCAATAGCGATAAGGCCAAATTCACTATCAGCCGGCTCATTTTCTTCTGCCGCCACATAACCTCTGCCTTTATTGATAGTAAGTGCAATCTGAATTTTAACATCAGGTTCCATCCTTAAGATAACCAGTTCGGGATTTAACACCTCGAAGCTGCTCAGGGCATTATTAAGGTTACCTGCTTTAAATACCTCCTGACCGCTGATTTTAATTGTGATTTTCTCATGATCAACATCGTCAACTGTCCTCTTAAAACGCACCTGTTTCAGGTTCAGGATAATCTCGGTAACGTCCTCCATAACACCAGTTATGGTTGAGAACTCATGGTCTATGCCTTCGATCTTAACCGTTGTAATGGCAAAACCCTCAAGTGAAGAGAGAAGAATTCTTCTCAGTGCATTGCCGACAGTAATACCATAGCCAGGTTCAAGCGGACGGAATTCGAATTTTCCGTATTTGTCGTCCGCTTCCAGCATTATTACTTTATCAGGCTTCTGGAATGATAAAATGGCCATAGGATTTATCTTAGATTATTATTTAGAATACAATTCAACTATCAGTTGTTCCTTAATGTTTTCAGGAATATCAGTACGTTCAGGTACGTTCATAAATTTACCTGCCATTTGAGTGTCATCCCACTCGAGCCATGAAAGTTTTGTAAACTTTCGTGTTGTAAGTGAATCAACAATTGCCTCAAGAGATTTTGATTTTTCGCGAACACCGATTATATCACCTGGTTTTAGTTGGCATGAAGGAATGTTTACAACAGTTCCGTTAACAGTCATGTGCCTGTGTGAAACTAACTGACGTGCAGCTGCTCTTGTTGGAGCAACGCCCATACGGTAAACTACGTTATCGAGGCGAGATTCAAGCAGTTGTAGCAGTACTTCACCTGTAACGCCTTTACTTCTTGAGGCTTTCTCAAAAGTATTGCGGAACTGACGCTCAAGCATTCCATAAGTATATTTTGCCTTCTGCTTTTCCCTGAGCTGAACACCATATTCTGAAGTCTTCTTCCTCTTTTTGTTCATCCCATGCTGTCCCGGGGGAAAATTTTTCCTCTCGAGGTGCTTATCGGGTCCGAAGATCGGTTCACCGAATTTTCTTGCTATTCTTGTTTTTGGGCCGGTATATCTTGCCATCGTGCTAAAAATTTATAACTTACAAATAATCAATTCTATAACTTCTTATACTCTTCTTCTTCCGGGAGCACGGCAACCATTATGTGGCATTGGTGTTACGTCAACGATTTCAGTAACTTCGATGCCGGTATTGCTTATTGACCTGATTGCTGATTCGCGACCTGAACCCGGGCCTTTAACAAATACCTTAACTTTTCTTAATCCAAGATCATAAGCCACTTTACCACATTCCTCAGATGCCATCTGAGCAGCATAAGGTGTGTTTTTCTTGGAACCTTTGAATCCCATCTTCCCTGCTGATGCCCATGAAATGACCTGACCCGAATTATTTGTCAGAGTCACAATAATATTATTAAATGATGAATGAACATGTGCCTGGCCTGAAGGTTCAACCTTAACTACCCTCTTTTTTAATGCTCCGGTCTTCTTTGCCATAATCTATTTATTTAGTAGCTTTTTTCTTGTTTGCAACAGTTTTCTTTCTCCCTTTTCGGGTTCTGGCGTTATTCTTGGTGCTCTGTCCTCTTAAAGGAAGACCTATTCTGTGACGAACACCCCGGTAGCAGCCAATATCCATAAGCCTTTTAATATTCATTTGTGTCTCTGAGCGCAGTTCACCTTCAAGCTTATAATTATCGTTCAGAATCCTACGAATGGAATTGATCTGTTCATCAGTCCAATCCTGAACCTTTGCATTCCTGTCAACACCAGCCTCATCGAGTACTTTTTGTGCAATGCTTCTACCTACTCCGTAGATATAAGTCAGGCCAACTTCGCCTCTTTTGTTTCTTGGTAAATCTACACCAACAATACGTGCCATATAAAACTTTTCTTAAATGATGTGCAAAATTAGTTAAAATTATCCCTGTCTCTGTTTGAACTTGGGATTTTTCTTATTAATAACGTAAATGCGACCTTTTCTTTTGACTATCTTACAGTCAGAACTGCGCTTTTTTACAGATGCTCTTACTTTCATTACCTTAATATTTCTTATTTATACCTGAATGTTATTCTACCTTTTGTTAAATCATATGGAGACATTTCAACCTTTACTCTATCTCCCGGCAATATCTTTATATAATGCATTCTCATCTTTCCCGAGATATGTGAAGTTATCACATGTCCGTTTTCGAGCTCCACCCTGAACATTGCATTAGAAAGGGCTTCGATGATAGTACCGTCCTGCTCAATTGATGGTTGTTTAGCCATACGATTACTTTTTATTTAAAACTTTTTCAATAAATTCAAAAGTTGTTAACACCTCTGCTTCCCCCTTATCGACAGCAACGGCATATTCAAAGTGCGCCGAAGGCTTACCGTCAACTGTTTTAATGGTCCACCCGTCTCTCATTTGCAATGTCTCTTTTTTCCCGGCGTTGATCATTGGTTCGATGCAGATTACAAGTCCTTTTTCCATCTTTGGTCCTGTACCCTGCTTCCCCCAGTTAGCTACTTCAGGCAGTTCATGCAATTTTCTGCCTATTCCATGACCAACCAGATCTCTGACAACAGAGTAACCACCACTTTCTGCTTTGGCCTGTACTGCGAAAGAGATATCTCCAACTCTTTTACCGGCAACAGCTTCTTTAACCCCTTCCTCAAGAGCAGCCCTGGTGTAGTCGAGCAAGCGTTTTACTTCCTCCTTTATCTCCCCGACCGGAAAAGTATAAGCACTGTCGCCATACCATCCGTTTAATATCACTCCGCAATCAACTGATAATATATCGCCCTCTTTAAGAATATAGTCAGATGGGATACCATGAACCACTTCGTCGTTGACAGATGTGCATAGTGTATTCGGAAAACCGCCATATCCCTTGAAAGCCGGAGTAGCACCATTATCACGGATAAATGATTCGGCTATTTTATCGAGATAAAGAGTAGTGATCCCGGGTCTTATCATTGAAGCAATCTCCGCTAGTGTTCGCGACACCAGCATATTGCTCTCTTTTAACAACCCGACCTCTTCATCAGTCTTTATATATAACATCAAAGAACGCTAAACTTATTAAATCGATGTAACAGCGCCTGATCTTCCTTTAATACGACCTGACTTCATCAAGCCGTCATAATGACGCATAAGCAAATGACTTTCAATCTGTTGAAGGGTGTCAAGAATAACCCCGACGAGAATGAGAAGTGATGTGCCTCCATAAAATTGTGCAAACTGCGGCGTTACGCCTGCTTTTACAGCTATAGAGGGCAGGATAGCAACTATTGCAAGGAAAACTGAACCGGGGAATGTGATCCTCGACATAATTGTATCGAGAAATTCCACTGTTTTCCTGCCAGGTTTAATACCCGGAATAAACCCTCCGTTTTTCTTCATATCTTCTGCCATCTGCACAGGATTGATGGTAATTGCAGTGTAGAAATAAGTAAAGACAATAATTAAAATTGCTGTTACCAGGTTATACCAGAATCCGTACATATTCGAGAAGGCAACAAGAAAGCCTGAACCCGAACTAGCGTAGCCGGCGATGATCATAGGGAGCATCATGATTGCCTGGGCAAAAATAATCGGCATTACTCCGGCAGCATTTACCTTAAGTGGTATATACTGACGTACCCCACCATATTGCTTATTTCCAACAATCCTTCTTGCGTATTGAACAGGAACACGGCGCGTACCCTGTACAAGAAGAATTACACCAAGAACAACAATAAACAAAAACAATATCTCAACAATAAGGGCAATGGCACCGCCTGCGCCGTTCATTCTGGTTCCTGCTTCAAAAATGAAATTAGCCGGCATCCGGGCAACAATACCTATCATTATTATAAGGGAAATCCCGTTCCCGATACCCTTATCGGTTATCTTTTCTCCCAGCCACATAACAAACATTGTACCGGCTGTAAGGATAATAACAGAAGATAATGTAAAGAATGGTCCGGTAAGAATGAATGCCGATTGCGGTAGCTGGGCATGAAGATTAACGAGGTATGTAGGAGCCTGTAGTATAAGAATACCTACAGTAAGATACCTTGTATACTGATTCATTTTGCGCCTTCCGCTCTCACCCTCTTTCTGTAATTTCTGGAAATAAGGGAAAACTATACCGAGCAACTGGACTACAATGGAAGCAGAGATGTAAGGCATGATACCAAGAGCAAAAATAGAAGCCTGCGAAAAAGCTCCCCCTGAGAACATGTCGAGCAGACCCATAATACCTGAAGAGGTCTGGCTCTTGAGGTTAGCCAACTGTGAAGGGTCAATGCCCGGAAGGGTAACATATTTACCCAATCTGTATAATAAAATGATTCCAAAAGTATACAGTAGTCTTGCGCGAAGATCCTCTATCTTAAAGATATTTTTTACAGTCTGAAACAGTCTCATGAAATTACAGTTTTACAACGGTTCCCTTTTTAGCTTCAATTGCTTCAACAGCTGACTTGCTGAATGCATGGGCATGAACTTCAAGTTTTCTTTCAAGAGTTCCATTCCCCAGGATTTTAACCATTGCATTTTTAGAAACCAGTCCGGCCATTACAAGTACCTCAAAATCGATTTTCTCAATATTATGTTGTTCGGCAAGGCTCTGAAGGGTACTGATATTGATCCCTTTATATTCTTTGCGATTGATATTTTTGAATCCGTATTTAGGAACACGTCTTTGAAGGGGCATCTGGCCGCCTTCAAATCCGATTTTCTTGCTATAACCTGATCTGGATTTAGCGCCTTTATGACCTCTTGTCGATGTGCCTCCTTTACCGGAGCCTTGTCCGCGACCGAGACGCTTACTTTTTTTAATTGATCCTTTAGCAGGTTTTAAATTACTCAAATCCATAACTTTATATTATAAATATGGTTTATGCCTTAAATATTTTCAACTTTAACCAGGTGACTGACTTTCACTACCATTCCTAATATCTGGGGAGTAGCTTCATGTTCAACACTATGGTTTAATTTGCGGATACCGAGAGCTTCAAGAGTTCTTTTCTGTCTTTCGGGTTTTCCATTTTTGCTTTTCACCTGGGTGATACGAATTTTTGCCATCGTAATGTTCTTTACTAGCCGTTAAAAACTTTTTCCATTGAAATACCTCTGTGTTCAGCAACTGAAAACGCGTCTCTCATTTCAAGAAATGCTGCAAAAGTTGCTTTCACAAGGTTGTGAGGGTTTGAAGAACCTTTTGACTTCGCGAGTACATTTTTCACACCGGCGCTCTCAAACACAGCACGCATAGCGCCCCCGGCCTTAACTCCGGTACCTTCGGATGCAGGCTTCATGAATACTTTTGCACCTCCGAATTTAGCAACCTGTTCGTGTGGTATTGTACCATTAATAACAGATACTTTTATCAGATTCTTTTTTGCATCTTCGATACCTTTTGCAATAGCTGTCGTAACCTCACTGGCTTTACCAAGGCCATGTCCAACTATACCATCCTCATTTCCAACCACAACAATCGCTGAAAAACTGAATGTACGTCCCCCTTTTGTAACTTTGGTTACTCTCTGTATGCTTACAAGTCTATCCTTAAGTTCGAGATCGCTGGTTTTAACTTTTCTTATACCGTTTCCCATAATTCTTTAGAATTTTAATCCGCCTTCGCGGGCTGCATCAGCCAATGATTTTACCCTGCCATGATATTTATATCCGCTTCTGTCGAAAACGACTTTCTCAATACCCTTTTCTTTGCATTTGGTAGCAAGAAGCTTTCCTACGAGTTTAGCCTGTTCAATTTTCTTTATACCTGTTTTGGCTGCAATCTCTTTTTCT
>JAPLEB010000120.1 GCA_026391555.1 Bacteroidia bacterium
TTGCAATAAGGGCCTATCACAAAAGTTCTGTTATCATCTGCGTATCTGAGTTTTTATCACTTAAAATAGCCAAAGTCACCGGCCATACAAACATGGTCGTTATTCCGAACATAATAAACACAGAATTATTTACTTATCGGCCAAAACCACCAGAAGGAAATGGGAGACTTTGCCTCATGTGTGTAGCCTCGTGGCGACCCCCAAAACGACTTGATTTAATCGTTGACGCACTTTGCTGTTACGCCCTTGAAACAGACCGACAGATCGATTTAAGGATTGTTGGAAATGGTATTCAAGCCGAAACGCTGAAAAAAAAGAAAACTCCCGGAAATTTACACATCGGGTGGCTTGGCTATCTCGAAAAACCGGCAATAGCAGCATTACTTCAAACCACTCAGGTGTTCGTGCACGCTTCAAATATTGAAACCTTTTCAATAGTTACGGCAGAGGCACTTTCGACCGGAACACCGGTGCTGGCATCAAACGTAGGTGCACTACCTGAACTGATAAACGGGCATAACGGGATTTTGGTAGAAAACAGCCCCGGATCATGGCTAAAAGGCATTCGGGAAATTGTTACAAAACAATTTGATTACGAGGCAATCGCTCTTCAACATCTAAACAAATATTCGCCCGGTAAAGTAGGAAACAGCATTCTTTCAGTTTATAGCAAAGCCCATGGCGATATGACATAAACTTATTTGAATACTTTTGATATGCAACTAAAAATACCTGATAATTACATATTTTTGTCCTTTACTTTAACCCTTATAGAAACAACTTCCAATGCAAATCAAAAATATAATTAAACTGGCCATACCTCATTTGTTAGCAGTTTCACTTTTTATGGCCATTTCGTTAGCTTATTTCTATCCAGTCCTTGATGGAAAAGTCCTTCATACAAATGATGGTACCGTTGCACAGAATTCTGCAAAGGAGATAAATGATTTCAGGGCAAAATATGGAGAAGAACCACTCTGGACCAATTCCATGTTCAGCGGTATGCCTGCATATCTGATATCAACAAAGTTCACAGGTAACCTGATGAGGTATGCTGACTCTTTGCTCAAATTTCTTAAGCATCCCGCATCTGCAATTTTTTTGATTATGCTTGGTTTTTATGTCCTCCTGCTGTTTTTCAAGGTCGATACCAGGCTTGCAATTGCCGGAGCAATAGCTTTCGGGTTTTCAACCTATTTTTTCTTTATTCTTGCAGCAGGCCATAATACAAAAGCATTTGCTATTGCCTATATGGCTCCGATGATAGGTGGAATATATTATTCATACAGGCATAATGCAATTAAAGGAGCATTGCTTACAACTTTATTCCTTACACTCGAAATAATAGCGAATCATCCCCAGATTACATATTATTCATTTCTATGTATTCTGGTATTCATTATCGCGGAATTCGTTTTTTCTGTCAGAAAAAAAGAGATTGCAGCATTCATAAAAAATTCTGCTATTCTGATAATTCCTGTATTGCTTTCTATCGGCATGAATTTCAGTTCATTATACACTACATTTGAATACGGAAAATATTCGACGAGGAGTAAATCAGAACTATTAACAAACAATGCACAAAAGACCAGTGGTCTGGATAAGGACTATATCACGCAATGGAGTTATGGTATCGATGAGACAATGACGCTTCTGATCCCAAATTTTAAGGGAGGAGCCAATCTCCCCTTTGACCGCAATTCTGCGACTGTTACAGCGCTCAGGAAAAATAATGCTACACAGTATATAAATCAGTTTCAGAAATACTGGGGTACTCAGCCATGGACAGACGGTCCTGTTTATGTAGGGGCTATTATTATCTTCCTGTTTATTTTAGGATTGATAATAATAAAAGGACCTGAAAAATGGTGGTTGCTTGCGGCAACAATACTTTCCATCATGTTAGCCTGGGGAAAGAACTTTATGCCACTTACCAGCTTCTTTATTGACTATTTCCCCGGGTACAATAAATTCAGGGCTGTTACAATGATACTGGTAATTGCAGAATTCTGCATGCCTCTGTTAGGAATTATTGCACTGAGAGATATTTTCAATGGGACAACATCACGAAAAGATGTTCTCAAAGGAATTAAAATTGCCTTCGGGATAACCGGTGGCCTGGCTTTATTATTTGTACTTTTCCCCGGACTGGCAGGATCTTTTATTTCTCCTGCCGAGCAGGGACAAATACCCCCATGGCTATCTTCTGCATTAGTATCAGACAGAAAAGTCCTTTTAAGAAGCGATGCCCTGAGATCTTTCATCCTGATCCTTCTGGCAGCAGCATTAATCCTCGCTTTCTACTTTGAAAAGATAAAGAAAGAGTATGCAATAGCTTTATTTGCCCTACTCTTCCTGACTGATATGTGGGCTGTAGATAAACGGTACTTAAATTCTGATAAATTTGTAAGAAGGGAAGCTAAAACAAAATTATCAGCACCCTCTGTCGCCGATAATATTATTTTAAAGGATGAATCATCTTACAGGGTCCTCAATCTTAGCGTTTCTCCTTTTAACGATGCATCAACTTCACTATATCACAAATCAATAGGAGGTTATCATGGCGCCAAACTAAAGAGATACCAGGAACTCATCGATACATCATTGATAGAAAACATTGACATGATTCAGGCAGTTGGGAGCAATGCAAAATCCCTTGAAGATTTTCAGGCAGTTTTTAATAGTACTTCTGCGCTTAATATGCTTAATACCAAATATGTAATTTATAATCCGGAAGCTCCTCCATTGGTCAATTCGAATGCTCTTGGTAATGCCTGGTTCGTTGAAACTCCCGTAATAGTTGACAATGCAAATGAAGAGCTTTCAAGTGTAAACAGAATTAATCCTTCCCGACAAGCAGCTATTGACAAAAAATTTAAAGATCAAGTGACGAAGTCTGGTTATCCAATCTCAGAAGGTGATAAGATCGGGCTTAAATCCTATAAGCCAAATGAACTTGTTTATAACAGCACATCACAGGGGGAGAGGCTTGCTGTATTCTCGGAAATTTATTACCCTGCAGGATGGAAGAGTTATATTGACGGGAAAGAGAGTAAATACTTCCGCACAAATTATGTCCTCAGAGGAATGGTTGTCCCGGCCGGAGATCATGAAATAAAATTTGTGTTTGAACCCTCCTCCTATATTATTGGAAATAAAATTTCGTTTGCAAGTTCATTAGTGTTTATCCTTTTACTTGCTGGCTATTTTCTGACCAGACTTAAGATGAAACCAAAGCCTGAATAGCATGGTGCATCATAAAGTATGCCCGCTCTGTTCATCTGAAAAAATATTTTTACATTTCAGATGCACCGATCATTTTATCAGTAAAGAGGTTTTTGAACTTTATAAATGTTCATTATGCGGTTTCAAATTTACTCAGGATTATCCTGAAGAAACTGAAATAGGTCAGTATTACGAATCTGACGATTACATATCACACAGCGACACCTCAAAAGGGTTTTCCAATAAGTTGTACCGTTTGGTCAGGAACGTAATGTTGGGTATAAAGAAAGGGATCATTCAAAATGCTACAGGTCTGAATAAAGGGAGTCTTCTCGACATCGGCAGCGGGACCGGTCATTTTGCCGGCACAATGAAAAAAGCAGGATGGCTGGTAAAAGGAATAGAAATAAATAAAAAAGCTCGTGATTTCTCCATATCAAGGTTTGGATTGGAGATAATTAGTCCGGGGCAGATGTCAACTCTGGAGGCAAATAGTTTTGACTGTATTACCCTGTGGCACGTTCTTGAACATTTCCACGATCCATTTAAATACGCTTCTGATATACTTAGTTTATTAAAACCAGGAGGCAAGTGTGTAATTGCATTACCAAATTGCAGTTCGTACGATGCAAAATATTACGGGCAGTACTGGGCCGCTTATGATGTACCGAGGCATTTGTGGCATTTCAATCCATCTTCTTTCAGATATTTTTCAGAAAAAACGGGGTTTACATTAGAAAATCTCAGGAATCTGCCTCTTGATGTATTTTATATTTCGATTCTCAGTGAAAGATACGGGGGTTCAAAATTGTCTTTTTTGAAAGGAGTAGTGAAGGCTTTACTGTTTGCTTTTTTATCGGTTTTCAAAAAGGGAAAGAGCAGTTCGGTTATCTACGTACTTCGAAAAATCGATTCTTAAAGAATCATATATATCGCTTGGAATGACCTGGATAAGAGTATTTTGTAATGGAACAGGGAGATTCCTCGCTACCGCTCGGAATGAGGAATCTCCACTAATTATTACAAGATTAGTTTAATGATTCGGAAAATTCAATTTGATCAATAGCGATTGAGCCAGCGATATCTTCTGGCATTGTCTCCAAACTTCAGTGCGAAAGTTATTTCATGTGTACCATAAGTAACTCTCTGAATTTCCTGAAGAGAGAAATCAAAGGCATATCCGATAAAAATATTTTCATATTTTACCCCAACGTTAGCAATTAAAGCCCCGCTTGTCCGCAGAGCCAACCCTGCCCAAAAATTCTGATCGTATATGTACGTAGCACCAATATCAGCTTGTGGTTTAAGTTGTTCTGACATCAATATAAGAAAGGATGGTTGGATTTCAATATAACTTCCTGAACTAAAATTATATGATCCGAAAAGATAATAGTGCCTTGCCATTTTGAAATTTTTATATGCATTATCCCCTATTATGGATGAAACCTGGAACAGTTGATCAGCGGAAAAACCAAAGCTGTATTTCGCATTTAGAAGATACGCACCAAAAGTCAAATCAGGGACGAACATCCCCCGTCGCAGATTGTTGTTTAGCCATGGTTCATTGGGGTCCTCAAAATTTATCTCCTTCTCATTTATTTTATAATGATAGCCGGTAAGTGCAAGTCCCAAAGATAGTTGAGTGCTGTTCTGCAACCATATATGATATGCATAGGAAACCTGGAAACCTGTCCTTTGAACCAATCCATTCTTATCGCTGAATATGTATCCACCCAAACCAACTTTTCCATCAGATTTTGGTCTGAAAACTTCCTTCTTTATTTTTGTTTGCTTTAGAATATAACTTCTCTTGAGCATCCTTGTCTGCATACTGAAAGAAAAGGTTCTGGGGGCGCCATAATAACCAACCCATTGTTCCCTGGCTGTCAGATTAACACTTGTATAACCGTCGCTTCCCGCCACCGCAGGATTGATAAGAAATTTGTTATAAAGGTACTGGCTATATAATGGTAACTGCTGCCCGAAAGTCAGATTGCTGATCAGAAACAATAATAATATGAAAACCGGTTTTCTCACAAGAACTTAAAAATATTTAATTTTACCTTACTATCGTAATATTTCCAACAAGCGGTTTCGATCCGTTATGCAAATCTATAATATAATGATAAGAGTCAATTGGAAGAGGAGATCCATTGCTTGTCCCATCCCATGGTTGCGGATATCCATTTTCCGATTTCCATATACTCTGACCCCCCCGGTCAAATATTTTTATTTCCATTTTCGGATATAATTCAATCTCACCAATATTCCATACATCATTAATCATGTCGTTATTCGGAGAAATGGCATTTGGAATAATCAGACAGGTTTCGTTCAATGGATTAATTTTAACAGAGTCTTTTATTGAACATCCATTCTGGTCGGTAACCAAAACTTTGTAAAATCCTTTCAGAATATTTGAAATATTCCTGCTTGTTGAATTTTCAGACCATTTGTATGAATAATCGGTTCCCCGGACCCCGCCGGTAACATTTAATCTTATCTCCCCATCAGGTTTGTCGGGACAGAATGGCTGGGATATGTCGAAGACAAGCTTCATGTAATCAGGCTCCGTAAGTGTAATTTTTGAACTGGCGTGGCAATTATTAGCATCTGTAATAATAACATCGTATTCACCAGCCGGAAGATTTATCCGTGATTTGCCAAAGATCCCATCGTACCAGAGGTATTCAACCGTTTTTACCTGATTAACCGGTTCAATACCAATTGAGCCGGTACTACTTCCCGCGCAGTTTATATTAAACCCACCTGCCGTGCTTGCCGACAAGCTGAATATCATATCAAGCCTTCCCGGCTCAGTGAGTTTAACAGCTTCTGTCGCAGTGCAGTAATTACTGTCAGTGATCAACAAATTATATTGTCCGGCTTTAAGGTCTGAAATATCTTTTGTTATTGCAGTGAATCCATTGGGGCCGGTCCAGTTGTAAACGAAAGGAGCCAATCCACTCGTGGTATTGATCTGAATAGAACCATTTGACAAACCATTGCAACTTATGTTATACCCGTTATAATCAGACAGACTTTTCGTATAGATCAAAGGCGGGGGCAGATTAACGCAGATTGAATCTGTTTTAACACAGCTATTAGCATCAGTAACCGTAACATAATAACAACCTTGCGTCAGATCGGCAATATCTTCAGTTATCGCACCGTTCGACCACAAATAGGAATAGGGAGCAACACCACCCGAGACTGTAAGATTAACTGAACCATTATTAAAACCTGGTGACTGACAAGTAATATGTGTTGCAGAAAGCCGCGTCCCAAGAGAAAGAGGTTGTGTAAGGGTTATGTCTTTTGTTGTTTCACAGTTATTTGAGTCACTAACAACAAGATGGTATGTCCCTGCAGCAAGCACATTCTGATCCGCCTGTCCGTTAATAATGCCCGATCCATCTGTTGTACTCCAGTTATATTTATATGTCCCTGCGCTTCCTCCTGAAACTGAGATGTTTATCCAGCCGGTACCTCCATTACAATTAATATTATATGATTCGTCATTTGAAGTGGAGGTTGAGCTTGCAATGGCCAGAACAGCCGGTTCAGTCAAAGTAAATGATGGTGATGGGGTCAGAATACATCCGTTCAGATCAGTAACAGTGCAAACATAATTACCTGCTTTCAAACCGGAGATATTCCCTGTGGTTTCAGTAAAGCTGTTCGGACCTGTCCAGTTATAAATGTAAACACCTGATCCACCGGAGATAGTCATTTTAATGAATCCATCATTTCCCCCGTTACATGAAATATTAGTGTTACCGTCGGGGCTATGTGATAACTCGCTGCCTGTCTGCTGTATACCATTCGGCTCTAAAATTGTAACACTGTCAATTTTAGTACAATAGAAAAGATCCGTTGTTTTCAAATAATATTTGCCGGCCGGTACACTATCGAGTAGATTCGTTGTAGCGCTTACAGAAAGTGATCCGGTTGCAGGATACCATTGATATGAATATGAACCATTCCCTCCGGTAGGCTGGGCTAAAGCAGAACCATTGCTGTATCCGAGGCAGGATACATTAAAACCATTGTAATTACTTTTTTGGAATTCAACAGTAATCGTTGCAGGTTCTTTTAATTCAGTAGTTCTTGGAACTTCACAGCCATTCACATCTCTGATTACTAACATGTAATTACCTGCCTTCAGATTGTTATATATTTTATAAGTATTCGGATCGGAAGGATTATAATTACCAGTAAATAGTCCATAACCGGGGAGAGTATCTGCATCATTGCGTATGACCCAAAAGAAATATGGTGCTGTAATTCCGGATGAAACATAAACACGGAGTGATCCATCGCTGCCTCCGGGGCAGGAAACATGTATATTTGGAAGAATAGGAGTTGCAAGAATCTGTGGTCTGGCTGTAAATGGGATAACATTAATTGATGAATCATTATAACAACCCAGGTTATCTGTAACCCTGACGGTATATTTTCCGGCATTAAGGTTTGTAATATCAATAGAATCATTAGTATAACCAACAGGACCTGTCCAACTAACCTGATAGGGGTCGGCCCCTTTTGTAACGATAACTCTCAATGCCGCAAGTCCCGAACTTATATCACACGTTAAAGGTTTTGTAATTAAAATCCCGGTTCCATTAGTTAAAGGGTAATTATATTTAATTGTTTTTGAATGTACCTGAATTTCAAATGGCATCTCATCTCCTGACGGGCATCCTAAAGCAGAAACTATTATCGGGGTAATATTGTAATAAACCGACTGAAGTGAATCGCTCTTGTTGGTATACGTAATTGGAACTTCTGTGCCAAACGCAACATTTGTTCCTGAATTCCAGTTCCCGGGAAGTATCGCAGGAGGAGCTGTAGCTGTAACATTATAGTCAAACCTTATTGAGTTTTGCTGTGTCATCACTGATGGAGAAGTGAGTGTAATACTGGTTGCTCCTCCATAACAAATCTTAGATAAAACGGGTATCACACGTGGTTTGGGGTTAACCGTAACTGTGGCTGTAACCGGAATTCCGACACAATTAGAAATATTGGGACTACCAACATAACTTATGAAATCGGGTCCTACAGGAGTTATGGTGAAAATTATAGTATCCGGTGAATCGTTAGAATTAATAAATGACCCTGATAATGCATCACCGATATTCATTCCGGTACCATTCATAGGAACGCCCGGTGAAGAAATCCCGGGAGGATTAGTGCGGCTCCAGATATAAGTAGTTCCGGGAACACCATAGCTTTCTCCAAAAATAATAGGAGTAAATGAAACTTCCGAACACTCATGATCCTGTGCAGGCTGAGAAACTGTTGCAACAGGTATCTTGTTAACAGTTAAATGTACAGTATCGCTTGAATTAGAATTCCGGTCCTTGTCTCTTACAATACAGTAATAATATCCCGAATCACTTAGTACAGCATTTTTAATAGTAATTGAATTTGTTTTGTTACCACTGTAGTGTGAACTATTTTTAATAGCGACACCATTATGATACCATATATAAGTCAATGTTCCTGCTCCGGTTGCAAGAACCGTAAATACAGGATCTGTTCTCTCGCAAACAATAAGACTAACAGGCTGAGATGTAATTAATGGACGTACCCGGGCCAGGGCAAATTGAGTTCCGTCAGGGTCAATATTCCCGGTCAGATTATTTCTGTAAACAACCTTGTTTATAGTATCCGCGGGAGAGTGTGTACCTTCAACTTTCCAGTTTTCGCCAGTAGTTCGTTTTATAACTCGTGTAATATCGAAAATCGTATCAACGAATCCTGTTCCATTTAAGTTAATATTATAATCTCCTGTCGAAAATCCATTTGCCTTTAAGTTCCAGAAACCATCGGGGTATTCTCTGAAAACTTCCACCGGAGGATCGGGAAAAGGAAGACCAGTATTCCCTGGAGAGGGTGAGGTTACAAACTCTGAAAGAATAGTTCCGGATGAAAGGACGCTATTTGTACTAAGGTTTGCAGGGTTGTAGTGCAAAAGTGAGCCCAATGGAAACAAAAAAGTTCCCGGGGTGCTTCCTATTCCTCTCTCAAATTTTCCGATGATCCGGCTTCCGGTAACAGATGAATATTTTAATGAAGCAGCTGTCTGATTTAAAAGTAACAATTTGTATGTCGAAGTATTTATATTACCAAGTTTTATTGACAATGTATCTGTAACGGTTACATTATTTGATAAACTAACGGTTTTAGATGCCTGTGCTCCGGAGTTCTCAATAGAAAGGTGATAAAATGTTTCTCCTCCTAAACGTGTAATTGACTGGTTATCAAAACCATTGAAGATTACCGTACTTAGTCCGGGAGTAAATATCCCACCGGCATTTGTTGTCCAGTTACCTCCTATTCTGAATATACCGTTCCCATTTGTTGTTGCCGTGCTTGAGTAGTTGCCGTTAAGGTTTATGGTTCCATTGTTACCTAATGAGCCGGAAGTATTTTCAAAATCTTTACTATTAACGACTACCCCGGAAGTAACAGAGATTGCAGCTCCGTTATTTGAAATGACCTGGGCAAATAATGTGTTCTGTGAAAAATTTAACACTGCAAGGCACAGATAGACAATGCCCTTTATATAAGAACTTATCTTACTGTTACAATGAGGTGCTATATATTTTCTGATGTTAGCCATTCATCTTTTGCTCAATGGTCAGTGGTTAGTATTTTAAGTTTTTCATTTCGTGTAGTCTTACTTTTGTCTTTTGTCTTAATTCTTCTTTAAACCCTTCACTTCCATCAATGTAATATCAAACACCAATGCGGTATTAGAAGGTATCAAGTTAGGCAGTCCGGCAGGGCCATAAGCCAGTGCTGACGGAACAAAAATCCTCCATACCGAACCTTCGGGCATTAATTGTATTGTTTCATTCAACCCTGGAATTAAAGAACCTGTTAACGTTGTAATAGCTTTCTTTTTCTGAAATGTATCTTCGAAAACGGTACCATCGGGGAATATCCCGATAGCATTTATCACTATGCTGTCTGCCTGAGTCGGACGGATGCCTGTCCCTGCTTTTACAACAATATAATGAACACCGTCGGGCAGAGCCCCTACTCCGGGTTTCCCTTTAAGAGCAGCGAACAGTTGTTCTTCCATCAGACGGCTCCTTGCATTCTGTGTTGCAAGCTGGTAAGCAGCAACAATCGGTACAATAGTAGAGTCGGTTACTGCCAGCTTTTTATTTTGCAATACATCATCCATGCCTCTTTTAAACAGGACAGGATTGGTTACTGAAAAGCTGTTCTTAATCATCCACTGGCCGATGAACGCGCCAAGAGTATACTGCAGTGTATCTGCTGGTGAGTTTAATTTTATAAGTGTTTGAGGTACACTTACAGGTTTTTGAGGCTGTTGTTGTTGTGCAGAAATACTGATGCTTACCAGCAAAGCTGCGAATGTAAAAAGGATTGATTTCATGTTTTTCATTTTTCTATTTGGTTTAATTGTTTTCTAATTCGTTTCTCCACCTACGCTGAAGCTTCGGTGGAAATAGTCGTTGTTTTTACTTCTTACTTCTTACTTCTTTCTCGTCCCTTAGTTTTTTCTATTCATTCACCTCAATTTGCTGCTCATGACCGGAAAGTTGGTTTACAAACAGCACTTTACCATCATCTGATTGTTGAAGTTGTTCATTGGCATTTAGCAACTCAAAACCATATATAGTCCCATCGGGTGCCATATCAACAATGAGGTCATCGCTCAATTTAATTGAGTTCACTTCTGAAGGTTTACTTTTTATTGCCACATAGGCAATGTTGAATTTAGGGTCGTATGTTATTTTCATATTATTTTCACTTTTGTCTTAAATTATTAACCCTGTTTTTAATATTTCCTTTAAAAACCCGCTCTCATCTTTATTTTTTTCAATAAGGATAGGTTCAATCCTGTCATCAATTTCTCTCCGCAGTTTCCATAATAAGGGGGCATACGAAAAAAAGTCCTGTGATATTGAATTAACAACTATCGCAACATCAATATCACTATCCTCTTTCTGATTGCCTTTCGCATAAGAACCAAAAAGTATCAGGTTTTCAATATCAAAATGTTTTGATACCAGTACTTTATATTTTGACACAATGCTTATAACTTCGCTTTTATCCATAATTGCAATTCTTTAGTGTTTTTCAAAATATCTTCGCATCTTTCCTTAGACAGACCTTTCAATAATTTCTCTTTATGGGAGGGGTATCTTGATTCAATATTAAGAGGCTCCAGAATGTCAATGAAATCTTTAAATTCATCAGAAAAGGACTCATATATCCCAGCCTTTTTAGCAATGTATGACAGGCTGTGAGTAAAGGGTGCCGGCTCAGAATTATTCAGATTGAAATATGCTTTAAGTAATTTTTCTATTGTTTGATGGCACATAAAACCCACATAAAGGTATCTGCCACTTTGTTGCATAGCTAAAGCAGTATCGTAGTCGTAGTCGGACAAATCGAGCCAATATTTTACTTTTTCATTCATTTATTTTCCTGTTAAATAATTATGCATAAGCCTGCCTTATGAGTTCCGTGTTCCGTGTACTTATTACTTTCTCCTTTTTACTTTCTCCTTTTTACTTTCTCCTTCTTTTCACTTTTGCCTTTTTACTTTCTTTGTTCATCGTAGCTATAGCGATGGTGGATTATCGTTTATCCCCTGTTCATACTTATTTATTAATATATTCTTTAACTGTATTATAGATATAGTCAGCAGTTTCAATTACTTTCTCAATTTCTTTATTTGAAGGCAGAAAGCTTCTGCCACCGCCGGGGTATCGATTTTCGACATAATAGTCAGTTGCTGTTTCAAGCAATAGACTCAATGCAGTGTCGAATTGGATGAATTCTTCAGCATGACTTAGAAGAACGATCAAATCGTGTATTTTCAAAACAGGTTTGTTATGAAAAGCTGGCACTGCTTTGAGACTTTTTTCGATACTTTGGTGTAATTCAATCCCAATAACATCATTAAAGTGCCTCGCTTTAAATAAGATTTTTGCAGCATCCAGATTGTGTTTAGCTGATTCAAGCCATTCGTTTGCTATTGATTTATTTGGCATAAACAGTTCTCCCTTTATTCATTATTTCTTCATATATGGAATCGCCGAGTTTAATACGTTCATTTACATTTTCCTGGCTGTCGAGCAGTAAATCGACCGGGACTTTCTGTTTATAAATAATATCCCGTAAATGTTTTCGAATACTTAATCTTAAATCGCGTATGTCTTCTTTTCGTACATTTTTCACTACAAACAAATCTACATCGCTTTGATCCGATGGGGTTCCATAAGCGTAGCTCCCAAAAAGAATTATCTTTTCGGGATCGAATTGTTTGATGCGCTCAACCAGTTGTTGTATGACAGTGTTTGTTACCATTTTACTCGTTTTTCGTTTCTCGTTTCGCATTGTTTTCTTCCTGATGCCTGTTGCCCTTTTTTTACTTTTGTTCCCGCCTAAGCGGGATTTCGGCTTCGCCTCAACTTGTGCCTTTTGTCTTTTGTCTTTTATTTTTACTACCTACTTCTTACTTCCTGCTTTTTTCTTGTCTCTTAGTCTCTTCGTCCCTAAGTCTCTCAGTCTTATCCAAATACCGCGAGGGCGATTAGTGGGGTTTTCATGATTTTCATATTACTATTGTTTTTATCATTTTGGGGAATTAATTTTTCTTATTTATTAAGCTTACAATCACTTTTATCATAGTGTTTTTTTCCTCGGGTTTACTTATTGCGATCATTAAGGTTAATGCAACCAAAGCATTATCGGCAATTCTTTTATTTCCGTGGGCGTCGAATAAGATTTCATTTCTATCGAGAAAATACAGAAAAAGAAAAGCCGCTATTCGTTTGTTCCCATCAACAAATGAATGATTTTTTGTGATAAAATATAACAAATTTGCTGCCTTCTCTTCAATACTCGGGTACAGATCGACACCATCGAATGTTTGATAGATGGTTGCTAATGAACTTTTAAAAGATTCATCCTTTTCTTTACCAAACAATTCACTATTTCCGTGTTCTTTTTTGGCAACTGCAATTTGATGAATTACCTCACTATATTTTAATTGATAGATTTCTTTCCCTGACGTTTCAATTATTTCGAGATTCTGATAATCATATCTGTCAAGAATATCCAGTGCATAAGCATAATTCGATATTATTTTAAGTAAACCAACACTTTCGTCATTGGTTAATGTCTTATAATTTAACACACTACCTAATATTTTAACAGATTGCTGTAATTCTTTTAATTGTTCTGTTTTTTGAGTTAATAGCTGTTCGTTTATAGTAAATCCCTTAATTAAATACTCTATTAGCACTTTGTTTGCCCAGATTCGAAATTGCGTGCCACGTTTAGATTTTATACGGTATCCTATTGAAATAATTACATCGAGATTATAATAATCAACCTGATAAATTTTCCCATCTTTGGCAGTTGTTGCATTTTTTGCAACAACTGAATTTATATCAAGTTCTTTCTCCTGAAAAATATTTCTGATATGGCGTGAAATGACCGATTTATCGCGTTGAAACAATTCTGTAAGCTGCAATAAATTAAGCCACACAGTATCATGGTCAAGTGTAACGGAAATTTCTGTTTCCCCATTTTCTGTCTTATATATTTCTATAATAGAATTATTCATAAACTCATTAATGTTGTGCGTTTTTGGTTTCTCGTTTCTTGTTTCGTTTTTGACCTTTTATCTTTTGTCTTAAACCAGCGTTTCGCGTTTGCCCTCTTTTACAAACTTTTCAGGTATTCTTTGCATAGCTTATCTATTGTTGTTTTTACTTTATCCCATGTTACATTTTTGTTTTTCATTAGTACGGGCCAATCGGCCAGGTCAACCTCATCAAAGTAGTTTAAACTTTTAAAGGCATGAAAGCTGTTTCGGTCATTGTATTTTGTTTTATAAAATTCAAGTATTTCTTTAATAGAATACTGGATAAGCAAAAAATAGAGATCAACAAAATCTTTTGAACGGGTACCATTTCCTGCAATAGCATTCACCTTCATTGCTGCAATATCGGACTTCGAGTAAAGACGTATTTCTTCCGTTTCAATAACAGGCATCAATAGCTTATAAGGATGGGAAATGAAGTCAATCTTGACTTCTCCTATACTTCCTTTTAAAGTATTTAGGGCACTAAAATCTAACACGAACTGATATTTTTTATCCAAATAATCCAAATAGGAATCTATATCAAATGGCATCAGTGAGAACAAATCTAAATCTACTGATAACCGGTGACCTAACTGCAATGCAAGTCCTGTTCCACCTGCCAGGTGAAAAGGAGCAAACGTCTTGTCGGCCTGAAGTGTCTTCAGGAGTTCCAGTACATGTGGTTTGATAGCTTCTTTTTGTAACATAAAAAATCCTGCTTAGGAATATTCAAATAACCTGAAATAAAATTAAGAGTACGCTTATCCAGATACCCTATTTTTACCACGGTTTGACTTAATTCGAGTAATGGATAAAACCTTATTAATTGTTTGAACTCCTCCATATTGCCACGGGTAAGTACACGTTCCACAATAAGTGTTTTTGAGGTTCGCGCATCAAGCTTTACCGGGTCAACATCCCAAAACAAGGTGTTGCGCAGTTGTAAGTTTCTATTGCCGTTTTTTAATTCTACCATTTTCTTAATCGTTATACGTTACGCGGTTATCGTTTTTCGTTTTTCGTTTCGCATTGTTTTCTTCCTGATGCCTGTTGCCCTTTTTTTACTTTTGTTCCCGCCTAAGCGGGATTTCGGCTTCGCCTCAACTTGTGCCTTTTGTCTTTTGTCTTTTATTTTTACTACCTACTTCTTACTTTTCTCTTTATTCCGGAGTACAGCATGCGGTTTTCCTGTTGCCTGTTGCCCGACGCCTGTCGCCTTTTTTCACTTTCTCCTTTTGCCTTTTTCCTTTCTCCTTGTCTTTCTACCTACTACCTACTTCTTACTATGTACTTTTTCTTGACTCTATCCCTTAGTTTCTTATTCTCCTTCCCCGGCGGTAAAAAATTCTCCCCAGTTACAACTCTTTTCCCTGTCTTAGCCTCCAGAGCTAATCTTGCATTTTTTGCAATTGCACCTCCTTTCTTGCTTGCTTTTGCATTTTCTGTTAAGCCTTTCGCTTCATCCTTTTCTGCTATCTGGCGGGTTGATAGTTCTGCTAAAGCTGTAAAAATTAATTCTGCTTCAGACATGTGATCTCTCAGGTTTTGCGTTTTTAAACCTTTTAGGTCTTTATGTTTTTTAACTGTAAGGCCTGTCCATTCCTGATGTATAATGTTAGTAAGTAAAGCAAATTCGTTCTTTTCCCTTACTCCTGAATCCTTCCAGTAATCTGTAAGCTTATTTCGGGTCTCCTGCCCTGTCATACGTTGTTGTATCCACTTTTCGCTGCGCCCAAGTTTTTGCCAGTTTTCTCTTGCACGGTACAGTCCTTGCTCGGGGTTCGCTATTTCCTGCATTCTTTCATAACCAACTTTTGCCAACCACTGTTTAAAAGGTTCTGCTTTTGGCGAAGGGATAGATTGTATTATCCGAAGCAATCCTTGTATGTTAGCGCAATCGGTGGAATACCGCTTGCCATCTGATGACTCCATTTTCAGTTGTCGACAAATTGTCGATAACTCAATTCCCGACAATTTTTCCCGCTTTTTCATTTTATACCAATAATCCTTTGGGTCGGTACTATCGGTTAAAATTTCCACAACATCAACCACCGAAAAATACCATTGTTCTTCAGCTTCATCCCAATGACTGCGTATTCTTCTGTCTTCAAATAGTTTGATGCTACTCATAATTCGGTTCATTTGTTTAGCGTTAACAGTTCCGTGTTCCGTGTTCCATGTTCCGTGTACTTTTTACTTTCTCCTTGTTTTCCCTTTCTCCTTTTGCCTTTCTCCTTTCTCCTTGTTTTCACTTTTGCATTTTAAACTTTGTATTTTCCACATTCTTGCCCTCTGCTCCGAGCCCTTCGCCCTGCGCTTCTTTCTTTTTGTCTTTTGTCTTTTCTTAAACTTTTCCCTTTTACCTTTATACTTTTGCCTTGATATAAGGTTCACTCTCCTCATACAAGGTATCAGGGCAAAGGTCCAGTCCATTTTGCCACTGTATACTACCCAGTGTACAAACTACTGAAGAAAACATAGCGCTATTCTTTAATTCCGTGAAGCGACCAGTATTTAAATATGGTTTCACATCAAACACTCTTTTTTCACCGTTGGAGAATGTGAGTTTCAATTTGAAATCAACATCCGGTTTTGCATCAATTACGCGCGGATTCATAATTACTATTTTAATGGTTCTATTGTAAAAATCGTTTGGCCTGCAACAGCTAAAGACCAATCTGCCATAAGTTCTTCTTTATGAATTTCAATCCATGCTTCAACCAGTTTTCTTTTGTTATTTGGCAATTCACCTTCCAGTATTTCTCCTGACTCAATCGAAAATACAGCTTCCTTATCTTGATATTTTACATGAATATGAGGCAAGTGATGCCGCCGGTTATCAAGATAATACATCGAAACGATGAGTCCGTAAAACATTGATATTATTGCCATTTTGTTAGTTTTTGCATTTTACTTAATCTCCTATTCATTGTTTTTCACTTTTGTTCCCGCCTAAGCGGGATTTCGGCTTCGCCTCAACTTGCGCCTTTTGTCTTTTATCTTCTTCATTGAACCGTTATGTCGTTATGACGTTGTAACTTCGAACCACCATAACATCATAACACCATAACACTTTTGCCTTTCTCCATTCTCCTTTCTCCTTGATTTCACTTTTGCCTCAAATAAAAATCATTAGAAGTTTTTTTCAATGATTTAATTAAATCTTTTTCATTAAGTAGTTTTAATTGTTTTTCCGATATTTCAGATAATAGTTTATACCTTTCGCTTTTAATAATATTCTGTTTTAGCATTAGTGAATTTAAGTTCTCAAGGTTTGAAAGAACAACTAACTCATTAATGCTTGAAAAATCTCTGATATTCAAATTTTGCAAAGTTTTTTCAGGATTTACATCTCGCCAGTCTTTGGCGGTACACTTAAATAATGCGACATTGATTAAGTCAGCTTCTTCGGCATATATTAACCATTCGCTGTTCTTTTCGTAATGCTTTTTGGGTAAAATGTATTCTTTTACAGCATAGGTATGTATCAGATAGTTTGTCTTTGATAATATTCGTTTCACATTCCATTCAAGATTGTATGAATTGTTTTCAATTTCTTTTAATCGCTGAAACTCCTTTATTAACAATAGTTTAAATATTGGGCTAATCCAAGCTCCAAATTCGAATGCCAGGTCTTTATGAGCATAAGTACCTCCATAACGACCGGATTTTGAAACAATACCTATTGCATTTGTTGATTCAATCCACTTTTTAGGGGTTAGGTTAAAATTATTTAAGCCTGCCTGTTTTCTAAAGGTGTCGAATTCGACATGTTTAAAAGAAGGATTATGAATTGTTTCCCAGAGTCCAATAAATTCAACGGTATTACGATTCCGCATCCAGTTTCGTATATGATCGGTACCTTCTTCCCCTCTTACCATATCAGTTAAACAAATAAAATCCAGTTCGTTATTCTGAACAACTGAAATAATCTTGTTATCAACTTCTATTTTAGCGCTTCTGTTTATCATTTTGTGTTTCGCGTTTAGTGTTTTGCGTTTGTTTCCAATGTTTGTCTTTCTACCTACTACCTACTTGTTAATATATTCATTTACTGTGTTATAGATAAAATGTGCAGATTCAATCACTTTTTCAATCTCCTTTTCTGAAGGAAGAAAGTTGCTTCCTCTGACAGGGTATCGGTTATCAATAAAGTAATCTGTTGCAATTTCACATTGTTCCCTGATGTTTTCATCAAATTCTATTTCACTTTTAACAACCTCTAATAGTATTGCCAAATCATGGGTTCGTGTTATAGCCAGGTTGTTATAAGCAAGTACAGCTTTTAAAATTCTTTCAATAGATTGTTGCAATTCTATACCAACAATATCAGTATAATGTCCATTTTTAAATAGTATTTCAGCTACCTCGAGATGCTTCTTCCCCGATTCAAGCCAGTCGTTTGCTAATACCCTGTTTTGCATATAGTATTTTACCGTTGGTTGTTAATTCTTCATAAAATTTATCCCCAATATTGATCCGGTAATTGATATGATCTTCATTATCAACGAGTAGGTCAAGTTCAATTTTATTATCCAATACAATATTGAAGAGGCTCCTTCTCATTTCAATACGTGTTTGGCGAATATCCTGTAAATCAATATTTTTAACCACAAACAGATCAACATCGCTGGCATCACTGGGTGTTCCATAAGCATAGCTGCCAAAAAGAATTATTTTTTCCGGGTCGAATTGTTTAATGCGTTCAACCAGTTGTTGCATGACAGTGTTTGTTACCATTTTACTCGTTTTTCGTTGTTTTTTACTCTCGCCTTGTTTTCCCTTTCT
Organism: Bacteroidia bacterium; assembly: GCA_026391555.1. Taxonomy (GTDB): domain Bacteria; phylum Bacteroidota; class Bacteroidia; order Bacteroidales; family VadinHA17; genus LD21. The sequence continues at coordinate 18,659 of JAPLEB010000120.1, forward strand.
CCTTGTTTTCCCTTTCTCCTTTTGCCTTTCTCCTTTCTCCTTGTTTTCCCTTTCGCCTTTTGCCTTTCTCCTTGATTTCACTTTTGTTCCCGCCTAAGCGGGATTTCGGCTTCGCCTCAACTTGTGTCTTTTGTCCTTTTACTTATTACCCCTTCCCTGTTTAAACCCTATTTTACGTCTGTTTAGTTGTTCCGATTTCTGCATTTTTGTTTGTTCAAACTACGGCTATAGCCCTATCAGAGTTTAGTACACTGGCCAGCATAACAGCTCCATGCTCAGTAAAAGCAAAAGGCAAATAGGGAGAGAACTTCAGTTTTTTAAGGTGGTCGCAATTTGCGACCAGATCTTCTTTCTCAGATTGGATAAGTTGAAACATAAAATCAACAGGAAACCTTTTAAAGTTTCTTTTAACAGCTTCATTAAGTCTCTTGGTTGAAACACCATATAATTCAGCCAAATCACTATCAATCATGACACGCATATTTCTTATAATGAGAATTTTATTCATTAGAATTTCATCAGCAATTATACTAGTCTTTTCAACTTTACTCATTTCTCTTTTTTCTTTTCTTCGCTCTGAGCTCTTCGCCCTGTGCTTCTTCACTTTTGTCTTTGTACTTTTGTCTTTCTCTTCGCTCTATGCTCAACGCTTGTTTTCACTTTCGCCTTTTGCCTTTCTCCTTTCTCCTTGTTTTCACTTTTG
>JAPLEB010000065.1 GCA_026391555.1 Bacteroidia bacterium
AATACTGATTGACCGGAGAAATCATCAAATAGAGGAAGTTCCAGAGTGTCGGAAGTTGTTATTCCTTTATTCTCTTCCTGTTTATCCCTTGTTTTAGTTATACTATAATTCGATTGCAGGCCTGTAACAACCTCCTGGGCAGGTATTATAACCAGACAAACATTAAGAAGAACTAAATATAAGATTATTTGTTTGATCATCTGATTTAGTTAGTTGTCCTGTTTATAAGATCTGCATCGGGGATTGTGTCTGAAATAATTATAAGGGTTGAATCGACCGGGAGTCTGGCTGAATCAACTGTAAGCCAGAGGTATATGGCAGATCCAAGCTGAAGGCTGGCATCATCTTTATATTCGGGATTCTGTTTATAGACAAAAGCATTCAGGGTATCTTCACCATTTATAATTGTATTATCGTAAATATATGTCCCGAGATTAAGCGACGAGACAAGGATTTTATTTTTTGCAGGTACAAGATTCATCCCCATTAAATCAGGTACAGGAGTACGCTGGTTACTCAATCCCTTGCCCAGAACCAGATCAACAACCGAACCCTTCTGAAGTGAATCACCTTCAGAAATATTTTTCCCGTTATATAGTTGATTGATAACTACATCAATTGAGAGATCGGGTCTGTATTTTAAAAGTCCGATTTCAAGGCCAGAGCTCTCAACAAGTGCTATTGCCTGTCTTTTTGGAAGATCAACAAGATTTGGCATAGCTACCATTTCAGGGTGAAAAGCATTGATAGTAAGTACAATATTTCTCCATTTTTTCACTTTGAATCCTGGTTTTGGATTCTGTTCAGCAATACAGCCGCGCGGAACAAGTTTTGTGTAAACTGAATCATTGACCAGATATCCCAGTCTGCTCTTTTTTGCCAGTGTTGCCGTTTGCTCCAGTGTAAGTCCGTAGAAATCAGGAACAGGTCGTGCCTGCCCATGCCTTGTATAGAAATTAAGCCAGATAAGCAACATCATTACTACTCCGACAACAATAGCAATCGCGAACCCAAGATTCTTAAAAAATACTTTGCTTAGGATAAAGTTTTTAAAGCTCATACTGACAAATTGAACATTAGTAATAACGCAAAGGTACTGATAAAATTATAATGAGATCACCATTCTTTAATGGGGTAGTAGAGAGAATCTCTCTCGACAGGAATATATCCTGCTTCGCGTATTAATTTACAAATCTCTTCTGTGGTCATTGCCGGGTTCTCCTCTTTTGAACCTGCCATTGAATAGACTCTCGTGGTGTCATCTATTGTTCCATCCATATCATCAACACCGAAAGAGAGGGAAAGCTGAGCACTTTCTTTCCCGGTCATTGGCCAGTATGCTTTAATATGAGGGAAGTTATCGAGGTAAATTCTTGAGACTGCATAATTTCGGAGATCTTCTGTAATATTTACTTCTCCAAGGTACGACATACTGTTGTTCGACTTCTTATATTTTAAAGGGATAAAGGCATTAAATCCTCCTGTTTTATCCTGGAGTGTGCGAAGCCTGTCCAAATGGTCAATCCGGTGAATGTATGTTTCTATGTGGCCATAAAGCATTGTGGCATTTGATGGAATTCCAAGCCTGTGTGCTGTTTCATGAATAGTCAGCCAAAGTTCAGATGATGATTTTTCATCACAGATCATCTTACGGAGGTCTTCATCGAATATTTCAGCGCCACCACCTGGTATCGAATCGAGGCCATAACCCTTTAGAAGTTTTAATCCCGCTTCTATGGTACAACCTGCCCGGGTGATCATGTAATCAAGTTCAATAGCAGAAAATGCTTTTACATGAAGGGCAGGCCGGTGCTCTTTTATCTTTTTAATAAGAGATCCCCAATAATGCAGATCGTATGAGGGATGCACGCCTCCGACAATATGAACTTCAGTAACATTTTTATTATCAAAGCGTTTTACAATTTCAAGCATCTCATCATGGCTGTATTCCCAGCTTTCAGTATCCCCCTCCGGCTTATGATATGAGCAGAACCTGCAATTATAAATGCATTTATTAGTTGGTTCAATATGAAAATTGTGATTGAAATATGCAAAATTATCGTTATGTTTTCTTCTTACAATACCGGCAAGGAGGCCAAGAAGAGATAAATCGGCTTTTTTATAAAGTAACAAACCATCTTCAGGTGCGATGCGGATATTGCCGGCAATCTTGTCAGCGATCAGTCTGAGATCATTATCGTTAATATGTTTAAAAAGGTTGTTCATCTTATAAATAAAAGGGTCGGTAAAGTTAAGAATAATCTCTATTCCTCATGAGCTCACCCCCCAATGGGATGATTTCGTGCGGGGAATATAACAAAAAAAGGTGTCTTATTAAAAGACACCTCTAAGCAGATATTGTATAATGTGTATTATCCTTTTAATTTAAGTTCCGGGGAAACTGAAAGTTTTTTTCTGCCTTTTGCCCTGCGGGCAGCAAGAACTCTTCTTCCGTTGGGAGTTGACATCCTTTCCCTAAACCCATGCTTATTTACTCTCTTTTTTCTTGATGGCTGAAATGTCCTTTTCATCTTTTCAATTATATTTGTTGACTATACTTTCTGATTTGAGACTGCAAATGTAGTATTTTTTTGAAATATAAAAACCGGGGAGCTGTTTTTTTTCAAAAAAATCAAACAGGCAGATATACAATCTTTTTCGTTTCAAAAAATGGTTCATCAAAAAAGTCTTTTATATTCCACACTATTACCCTGTTTCGAAACTGAGCAAGCTCAACAGTGAGATCACCTCCTTTTAGGTACAAAATACCATTTTTGAGGCTGTTTATTCCGGTCTTGTCAATATTTTTTACCGTAATACTAACAAATCCAGGGAACTCAGTAACTGCCCTGCTTATAACGAAATGGTATCTGTTTTTTTCATCTTCAACCCTTTTGCGGACAGGAATGACATTTTTCAACGCGAGTTCATTTGCAACTGATTTAACCACTTTAATTTTTTTTTCAATAGAATCTATAAGTGTGAATTCTGAATCGGGGAACATAATAGCCAGAGGTATTCCGGGGAACCCGCCTCCTGTACCGGCATCAAGTATACTGGTTCCTGGTAAAAATGTTATGACTTTTGCAATTGCCAATGAATGAAGCACATGATTTACAAAAAAATTATCCATATCCTTGCGGGATATTACATTGATCATTCTGTTCCATCCGTCGTAGATCTGCTTTAACTGTGCCAGCTTCTCTTTCTGATTGGTGGACAGTAATGGGAAATAGTTAAAAATTCTTTCTGACACTACCTGTTACCTGTTTTGATTAATATATTATATAACAATGTTTTGGCCCGGTATAGTTGTGCCTTTACCGTTCCGATAGGAAGGTTGAGTTCTGACGATATCTCTTCATAAGAGTACTCCTTATAATAGCGCAGTTCAATAAGCGACTTATATCTTGGTTTTAGCTGGCTCACGATATCATTCAGGACGGCTATCTTCTGGCGATTAATTAATGACTCTTCAGGATCAGGCAGATCAGATTGGATATTTACAGTCACATTGTCTAAGTTGTCCTGTAAATAATCAAGAGGGGTCGGTGAGACCTGTTTCTTCCTTATAAAGTCAACGCAGTTGTTTGTTGCGATTTTAAAAAGCCATGTGCTGAATGCAAATTTAGGAGTGTAAGAATCGAGATTTCTAAAGGCCTTTCCAAAAGCCTCAATAGTAAGGTCTTCGGCATCAGATGCATTATTAACCATTTTAAGAAGCATATAATAAATGGAATCCCTGTAGCGGTTCATCAGGCTGGCAAAAGCTTTTTCATTACCTTTTTTGGCCTCTTCAACAAGAAGCAGATCGCCCTTAGCTTTGTCCGATAACTCGTGAATTACTTCCATTTGTTTTTACCGGGTCTGCTCCGGATGTTGCTTAAAAATACTATGCTGTTGATCACAGGTGAAAAGATATCAAAAAATAGCGAATATATTATTAATCCTGGTTCATTCAATTTCTTCTGAACGAGAGCAAAAACAATAAATTGTGTTAAAAGCCTAAATCCAAAAACAGCTAACACGAATGGCCAGAGAAAACGAAAGGAAAGAAGCACGATGAGCGCTGAATAAAAGAGTGTTCTTGTTACTGGTTCAGTGATTAACAGTAGTTTATCTCTGAATTTATAATAGGGTGCAGTTGTCAGATGTCTTTTCTTCTGTGTTATCCATTCCTTTAAACCCGTACATGGAACGGACCTTGTATGTGTGCATTTGCTAAACTCGACGCACGTATTGCTCTTTGAAGCATTTGTATTCACAAAAAGATCATCATCTCCTGAAATAAGATGATTATGAGCGCCATAGCCTTTGTTCATGAAAAAAACCGAACGACGGTATGCCAGGTTACGTCCAACACCCATGTACGGAATACCACGGATAGCCATACCCAGATACTGCATTGCTATAGTCATGCTGTCGTAGCGGATATATTTGTTTAATATACCTTTCTCATTGAGGTATCCTCCATATCCGAGCACAAAAGTGATTTTGTCATCAAAATGTGAGGTCATTCCCCCTAACCATTTATCAGTTTCCGGCTGGCAATCAGCATCGGTAAAGAGAAGAATATCATTCTTTGCTGCTTTTATTCCAATGAATTGAGCAAACTTTTTTTCATGGGTAAACTTGGGATCTTTATTGACAGTAGATATTTTGAGATGCGGATATTGCATCAGATATTTCCCAAGTATATCATAGGAATTGTCTTCTGAACAATCGTTTACTACAATAACTTCATAATCGGGATAATCCTGTTCCAGAATTACAGGTAAAAAGTTTCTTAGATTTTTCGCTTCATTTCTGGCACAAATAATAATGGAAACAGGTTGTTGTATTGTTTTAATGCCCGACGGTTTATACACATAAACAGCCAGATAAAAGAAAAGGTAATAAAACAACTGAATGGATGTGGTTAACGCAAAGATTGAGAGAACGGCTAAAAGAAAGATATTGTTGTTGTCCGGCATTTGACTTCCCTATTTGTCAGCAATATTAATAAGATAATCGGAATGACAAATAATAAATGTCAACATTCATAAATATTCAATTATTTTCTAAACCAATCCTCAAACCCGGCGGGTCGGGTGAGGTTTATATTTTTTCAGTATTTATTATATGATATAGTTATCTCAGCAGGTTTACGTTTTTTCTTCCTCTTTTCACTCAGGGAATAACCTAATGTGATAATCAACTCTACCCGTTTTGACCTGGGAACAGCGAGTAGTTTTCTTAACATCCTTTCGTCAAACCAGCCAATCATACAGGAACCTATCCCTTCGGCCATGGCCTGCAGACAGATATTTTCCGATGCAATACCAATATCAATAAGAGAATAATCCTTGTTCTTTATAATAGCGCCAATCTTTGAAGGCAAGTCAGGCTTTTCTCTGACCACAACAATCATGACCGGAGCCTGACTAACGAACATATTCATCCCCACTAATTTGGCTGAAGCTGCATCAGCAATCTTACTTAATAATTCGGGTTCTGTAACAACTACAAATTTCCAAGGCTGTTCATTATTTGCCGAAGGCGCCATCCTTGCGGCTTCAATTATTCTGTCAAGCTTTTCCTTTTCAACCGGTTTATCACTGTATTTCCTGTCACTCTGCCGGCTGATGATCAGTTCCAGCATTTTTTTACCGTCAATCATTATTAATAATTATTTGCTAACAGTTCAAAATAACTTTCGGGATGCAGACAGGCCGGGCAATTCCTGAGAGGTTTTGTTCCGAAGTGAATATATCCACAATTCCTGCAATACCAGAAAACTTTTTCGTCACGTTCGAATACTTTATCTTTCATTACATTCTCAAGCAGTTTCCTGTATCTTTCCTCATGACCCTTTTCTGCTGAGGCAATCGCCTTAAATGCTGTTGAAATGTTCTTGAATCCCTCTTCTTCGGCAATCTTAGCAAAAGCGGGGTAGAGATCATTCCATTCTTCGTGCTCACCTTCTGCTGCAGCAAAAAGATTTTCTTTTGTTGTATCAATTTTCCCGGCAGGGTATGAAGCTGTTATTTCAACTATTCCACCTTCCAGAAACTTAAAGAATCTTTTGGCATGTTGCTGCTCCTGCCGGGCAGTCTCAAGAAATATCCCTGAAATCTGTTCATAACCTTCTTCTTTTGCAACTTTTGCTGCAAACTCATACCTGTTCTTAGCCTGCGATTCACCGGCAAAAGCTTTTAGCAGGTTTTTTTCTGTCTTAGTTCCTATTATACTCTTTTCCATATCTTATAAGTTTAATGAATTTTTGAATATCGAAAAATAATGAAATGATTTAACTCAACGAAATAAATCATAGTAAAAATAATGCTTAACCAATATAGGTGAGGTTTCTAAAGAAGGGTATCGGGTCAACCGGTTGTTTTGGTTTTTTTACCCCATTTAATAAGCTTCGTCTCTTCACCTCTCAATAGTCTTCTTATGTTCTTCCTGTGAGTAAATAAAAGAGCAATGGCTACAAAAATTGAAAATATTTTAAATACTAATAAAGGGGTATCAAAAAAGAAAAAGAGTAATACAGGGAACGCTATTCCTGCGCTCATTGATGAGACAGATACAATACCTGTAATTAACAGAACAATAATGAAAACGCCGAAGCAACATATAGTAAGCAGGGGTTGTAAAGCCAACAGGACACCGAATACAGTTGCCACTCCTTTTCCTCCCCTGAAACCTGCAAAAACAGGAAATATATGTCCGATGATTGCTGTTAGTCCGATCAGAATCTGCAAATTGGTGAGCAGTGCGCTGCCTGGCTCAGCCAGATTAAAGAATACCGGTATCATGGTAGCCAGCCAGCCTTTGGCAAGGTCGATAAGTAAAACAGGCATTCCGGTTTTCCATCCAAGCACCCTTATTACGTTGGTAGTTCCTGCATTCCCGCTTCCATGCTGCCTTACATCAATGTTGTGTAATCCTTTCCCTAACCAGACTGCTGCAGGTATTGATCCGAGCATATATGCAAGAAAAAATACTATTATTGTATTCATAACTTAACATTATTATTACTTTCTTCTTATTTTTAGGTTTGCGGTTTGCGGCATGGGGTATGCGGTTATTACCTTTTCACTTTTCTCCTTGTTTTAAACTTTTGTCTTGTGACTTTTATCTTTTGTCTTGATTTTGCTTTCTACTTTCTTAAGCTTTATTCAGACGGGCCGCTAGTCCTTCGTGTTGTTTATTCATTTCGGCTGGAAGCCTCTTACCAAATGTAGCATAATGTTCGTTAATCAGTTCAAGTTCTGCCATCCATTCGGTTTTATCAACCTTTATCAGTTCCGGAATATTTTTAACAACATCATTTAACCCCGTAACATCAATACTTCCTTCTTTCGGAACATAACCGATTGCTGTTTCCCTAACAATATCAGCGCTTTCGGTACGTTCGAATATCCATTTCAGTATACGGATGTTGTCTCCATATCCCGGCCAAAGAAATTTTCCTTCGGAGTTTTTACGGAACCAGTTAACATTGAATAATTTTGGAAGCTTGTTTTTATCAGGGGCATTTTTCCCGATATTAACCCAATGGCCAAAATAATCTCCCATGTGATAACCACAGAAAGGCAACATTGCAAACGGGTCGCGACGTACACCGGCTTTAAGTCCGATTGCTGCAGCTGTTACTTCGGAACCAACAATTGATCCCATAAATACACCATGATTCCAGTCGAAAGCCTGGTACACCAGAGGTAAAGTGCCCGGACGGCGACCGCCAAAAAGCATTGCTGAAATCGGAACGCCTGCAGGATTTTCCCAATCGCTGTCAATTACCGGACATTGTTTTGCGGGAGCCGTAAAGCGTGCATTAGGGTGAGCTGCAGGTTTGCCGTTGGATGCATCATATTTTTCGTTCGTCCATGTAATAGTTCCGGCAGGAATATCGTGACCGATTCCTTCCCACCATACATCGCCATCGGGAGTTAAACCGGTATTTGTAAAAATTGAATTTTCTTTACAGGCAAGCATAGCATTTGGATTCGAAGCCATTGATGTGAACGGGGCAACGCCAAAAAATCCGGCTTCGGGATTGATGGCATATAGCCGGCCATCAGCACCAAATTTCATCCAGGCAATATCATCGCCCACACATTCGACTTTCCAACCAGGAATAGTGGGAATTAACATTGCAAGATTAGTCTTACCGCATGCACTTGGAAATGCTGCCGCAAAATATTTCTTAACACCCTTTGGATTGGTAATACCCATAATCAGCATATGTTCAGCCAACCACCCCTGTTTTCTTGCCATATTAGAGGCTATACGCAAAGCTAAGCACTTCTTGCCGAGAAGGGCATTCCCTCCATAGCCGCTGCCAAACGACCATATTTCATTTGTATTGGGGAAATGAGCGATATATTTACGCTCGATGGGAGCGCAAGGCCATTTTTTATCTGACTCTCCGGGTTGAAGAGGCGCTCCTACTGAATGCATACATGGTACAAAAGCGTCATTGCCTAAAACATCGAGAACTGCTTTGCCCATGCGGGTCATAATACGCATATTCACAACCACATAAGGAGAATCAGTAATTTGAATACCTATATGAGCAATTTTGGAACCAAGCGGACCCATGCTAAATGGTATAACGTACATGGTACGACCTTTCATGCAATCCTTAAACATGGAGCGAAGAGTTTTTTTCATTTCATTGGGATCGCTCCAGTTGTTTGTAGGGCCGGCGTCTTCCTGTTTTTCAGAACAGATAAATGTGCGATTTTCAACACGTGCAACATCACTTGGATCGCTCTGAAAATAATAGCTCCCTGGTCGTTTTTTTTCATTAAGTTTGACAGCCATTCCACTCTTAACCATTAAATCCAGCAATTTTTGATTTTCCTCATCGGAACCATCACACCAATGGATAGCATCAGGCTGACAGATATCTGCCCATTCCTTTACCCATCCTTTTAATTTCTCATTTTTGGTCATAATTACTCTTATTATCAAATATCCGGTTATTTACTAAATTTAATTGAAGCCTGGGCTGCAGCCAGCCTTGCAATCGGAATCCTGAAAGGAGAACAACTTACATAGGTTAAACCAGCCTTGAAACAGAATTCAACAGAAGCAGGATCACCACCCTGTTCACCGCAGATACCAACTTTCAGGTCCGGTCTGGTAGAACGACCTTTCTCAACCGACATTTTGATCAGTTGACCGACTCCGTCCTGATCAATTGTCTGGAACGGGTCAGCAGCTAAAATCTTTTTGTCGAGATAATCATGAAGGAATCCACCGGTATCATCACGGCTGAAACCGAAGGTCATCTGTGTTAAGTCGTTGGTGCCGAATGAGAAGAATTCTGCATTTTTTGCCATCCGGTCGGAGAGAAGACAAGCACGTGGTATCTCTATCATTGTACCATATTTGTATTCAATTGCTTTCACACCAAATTTTTTGCAGACCTCTTCATATACTCTGTCCACAACTTTTTTGGTATAATCAAGTTCAGCAACCTCGCCGGTAACAGGAACCATAATCTCGGGATGAGGTTTTTTCCCTTCATTAATAAGTTCCAGAGAAGACTCAAAAATTGCACGAACCTGCATCTCTGATATTTCGGGGAATGTGATTCCAAGACGTACACCGCGATGCCCCATCATTGGGTTTGATTCATGCAAAGCTTCACCACGCTTGGCAATATCTTCTTTCTTAATACCAAGAGCTTTTGCCAGTTCTTCCTGTTTTTCTGCGCCTTGTGGTACAAACTCATGGAGAGGAGGATCAAGAAGCCTGAATGTAACAGGTAATCCGTCCATAGCAGCCATAGTGGCTTTCATATCTTTCTTAACATGGGAGAATAATTCGTTTAGGGCTATTCGGCGCTCGGTCTCATTTGCACTAAGGATCATCTTGCGAAGAAGGAACAATGGAACCTCCGAACCTTTACCATAAAACATGTGCTCGGTACGGAAAAGGCCAATACCCTCTGCACCATAATTACGTGCAATAGTTGCATCTTCAGGTGTTTCGGCATTGGTACGGACACCCATCTTTCGGAACTTGTCAACAATCTTCATAAATTCCTTAAAACGTGGGTTCTCCGTAGCGTCCATCAGTTTAATAGCTCCGGTATAAACATTTCCTTTTGTACCGTTAAGAGTAAGAACATCACCTTCTTTAATAACTTTGTCTGAGCCAGCAATCTTAGCAATTTTTTTTGCAGCGTCAACATGAAGCCCGCCTGCGCCAACAATACAGCATTTACCCCATCCGCGTGCAACGAGTGCTGCATGAGATGTCATTCCTCCGCGTGCAGTCAGGATACCTTCAGCAGCGCGCATACCTTCAACATCCTCAGGGTTAGTTTCTTCACGAAGAAGAATAACTTTTTCACCTTTACGGAACCAGGCAACAGCATCTTCAGCATTGAAAACAACTTTACCAACTGCAGCTCCGGGACCTGCCGGTAAACCTTTTACTGCAGGTTTAATTTTCTTTTCAGCACGCGGATCGCATATCGGGTGAAGAAGCTCATCAAGCTGTACGGGATCGACACGCATAACAGCAGTCTTTTCATCAATCAGCTTTTCGTGAAGCATATCCATTGCCATATTGAGTGCAGCAGTACCGGTCCTTTTACCTGTACGGCACTGTAACATATAAAGAGTACCCTCCTGTATTGTAAATTCAATATCGAGCATATCGTGGAAGGACTTCTCAAGAATATTACGGATATCCCAGAGCTCTTTGTATGTTCCGGGCATTGCCTCCTGCATACTGTGCAGATGCTGGTTCTGATCATTTTTTGTATCATCGTTGAGAGGACTTGGAGTACGGATACCGGCTACAACATCTTCTCCCTGAGCGTTTACAAGCCACTCACCATAGAAAAGGTTTTCACCTGTTGCAGGGTTACGTGTAAAAGCAACACCGGTTGCAGATGTATCACCCATGTTACCAAATACCATTGCCTGCACGTTCACAGCTGTACCCCAATCATCAGGAATTCCTTCAATACGACGGTATGAAACAGCTTTTTTGCCATTCCAGCTTTTGAATACTGCTTTTATACTGCCTTCAAGTTGTTCTTTTGCATCATCAGGGAAGGGTTTTCCCAGAGCATCTTTAACTATTTTCTTGAAGTCTTCCGAAAGAACTTTCAGCTCATCTGCAGATATTTC
>JAPLEB010000110.1 GCA_026391555.1 Bacteroidia bacterium
TCTCTAACCTCGGCAGACCCTGGTTATTAGTATACTCTGAGCAGTATCAGACGAAGAAGGAAGCTATGCTCAGGGAGAACCAACTGAAGAATTGGAAAAACAGAGAAAGACTTGAGACATTGATTAAGAAAGGTTCAGAGCCTCCCGACTGACAGTCGGGAGGGTCGGGGGTTCGACTCCCTCATCGCCCACAACTTGCTTTTTCACGGCAAAAACGTAAAAAGCCTTGACTTTGTCTATCTCGATTCGTCCAGTTTAGGGAGAGGCAAAAAAATGGTTGTGGTAAGGAGAGTTCTCTATGCTCCAAGTGTTGCAACCATCACAGCCTTAATAGTATGAAGACGGTTTTCAGCTTCATCGAAGACTATTGAATGACCCGATTCAAATACTTCCTCGGTAACTTCCATCCCATCGAGACCGAATTTCTGAAATATCTCCTCTCCTACTTTAGTCTGCCGGTTATGGAAAGCAGGAAGACAATGAAGGAATTTTACTTTAGTGTTACCACTCTTTCTAACCACTTCCATATTAACCTGGTAGGGTATTAGAAGTTTGATCCGTTCTTCCCACACTGAATCAGGTTCCCCCATTGATACCCATACGTCGGTATAGAGAAAATCTACCCCTTTTACAGCTTCATCAACCTTTTCTGTAATTGTGATCTTTGCACCGGTCTCTTTGGCTATTGAACGACAGGTTGCAACAAGTTCTTCGGCAGGCTGACAGGCTGTTGGAGCTGCAGCTCTGAAATCCATGCCCATCTTAGCAGCTCCAACCATAAGGGAGTTTCCCATATTGTTCCGGGCGTCACCCAGATAGCAGAATGAAATCTTATTCAATGGTTTATCGGAGTGCTCCAGCATTGTCATAAAATCGGCAAGGATCTGAGTTGGATGGAATTCGTTTGTAAGACCATTCCATACGGGCACACCAGCATATTTCGCAAGTTCTTCAACAACATACTGACCGTAACCACGATACTCAATCCCATCATACATGCGGCCAAGAACCCTTGCAGTATCCTTCATTGACTCCTTTTGTCCGATCTGGGATCCACTTGGTCCGATATATGAAACATGTGCTCCCTGGTCAAGAGCAGCCACTTCAAAAGCACACCGTGTGCGTGTGGAGGATTTTTCAAATATCAGGGCAATATTTTTCCCTTTAAGATATTGTTCCTCAGTGCCGTTGTATTTTGCTTCTTTCAGTTTTGCAGCAAGATCGAGAAGATATGTTATCTCTTCCGGAGTAAAATCGAGCAGTTTAAGAAAGTGACGATTGTGAAGATTCGTACGCATAATTTGAAAATTTGATAGTGTAAAAATAATTATTATTTATGAAAAGGGAGGCATCAGGCATCAGGCGCTGGCTTCAGAAAAAATAAAAACCTGTTGCCTGTTGCCTGTTGCCTGTCGCCTGAAGCCTATCTTCTGTCATCCTCATATTCCATTGTGATTTTTGAACCGTATTTTTTATCAGCAAGTTTAAATGCTTCAGTAATAACACTTTTCCTGCCGCCTTGTTTAATAAAATTAAGACACGCTTGTATTTTAGGTGCCATACTTCCCTTTGCAAACTGACCCTCATTGAGGTATTTCAATGTATCGGCATAATTAAGAAATTCCTTTATCTCCTGATCAGGCTTTTTATAGTTAATGTATATATAGGGGACATCTGTAAGAATAAAGAATTCATCAGCACCAATCTGGGTTGCCAGAAGAGATGAGGCCAGGTCTTTATCAATAACTACTTCAGCCGGCCTGACATCGTTCTTTTCATCAATATAGACGGGTACACCGCCGCCACCCGCAGCAATCACAATATTGCCTTTCCTTGCAAGGTCATGTATTATTGATATATTCATCACACCAGTAGGAACCGGGGATGGGACTACCCGCCGGTATCCACCCTGACTTTTGACTTCCTCTTTGAAAATCCATCCATTTTTTGAGGTAAGATCATCAGCCTGTTCCTTTGAATATATCTTACCGACTCTTTTTTGCGGATCGCTGAAGGCGGGGTCATTAATATCAACCAGAACCTGTGTAACAAGGCAAATAACATTCTTGTTAATTCCATGCTTGTTAAGAACATTCCTGAACATCCTCTCAATCATATATCCTATTCCGCCCTGAGTGTCAGCCACGCAAATATCAATTGGCATCTGTGCAATATTATACAATTGTTCTCCGGCATCATTTCGCATAAGAATATTACCCACCTGAGGTCCATTACCATGGGTTATGACCAGGTCGTATCCTTCATTTATTAAAAAAACAAGATTTTCAAGAGTTTCAGTAGTGTTTTGTTCTTGCTCATCAATAGTACCAATCTGATCTCCCCTCAAAAGAGCATTGCCTCCCAGGGCAACAACAGCAAGTTTTCTTTCCATTTTTTTTTAAAGAATCAACCTTCATTTAAAAGATCACAAAGTTACCAAATTCAAAAGAATTCCAGCTATCGTCAGTAATGAAATGAAGGCTGAAAAATATGTATTATAAAACATATTCCCCTGATTAAACTCATAATTTTAAATAGAGCGAATTGAATTTAAAAAATAATACTACATTTACATAATTCATAAAAATACGAGAGAAATGAGATTCAGCTATGTTTTGTTCATTGCAGTGATCTTCGCAATGGCAGGGTACTCCTGTAAAGAAAAAGGGGGTAAATATATAGATCAGGGGGAAATCCATTATAGTGTAGATTATATAGGGAAAGTCGGGTCAATGCCAAAAGAGGCGCTGCCTAAAAACCTTATTGTTTCATTTAAAAAAGATAAAATCCTGTTTGAGATGATCGGTATCGGTAATTCTGGTATTCTTAATCTCTCAAATCCGGAGAAGGGAATTTTTGACACATATTTCAGCCTGTTCACAATAAAATACTTCTATGCCGCGGAACCCGGTGAGATGAATCCTGGTTTTGAAAAGATGGATGGAATGGTAATAAAAAAGAGTTCAAAGACATCTGTTATTTGTGGTTTCAACTGTAAAAATGCAGAGGTTTCCTTTCCTTCTGACAGGGAAAAGATTTATGAGATATGGTATACAAATGAGATCAACATTAAGAATCCTAATGCCTCTACTCCTTTCAACCAGATTGATGGGGTACTGATGAGTTTTTTCTTTTTTCTTGGTTCTTCTGAGCTTCATTTCGATGCTGAAACAGTGTATAAGAAGGATATCCCTGATGAAACATTTGAAAGAAGAGATAAATTCACAAGAGTATCAAGGGAGGATATCAATAACTTTATCAATAAGATGATAAGCCTGTAAGTGTTTCGTGTTTCGTGTTTCGCGTTTCGCGTTTATCCATTATTCTATAATTCAATAACCCGGGAAACAAAATCATTAATCCGGATTTTGTGTCAGACGTAAAATTATTAACTTTGATTGCGCTTAAGAAAATTAATTTTTTTGATAAAATTTCAGTCAGAAATGAATAAAGAGCAGGAAGAAGTTGGCAAAAAGAATACAAAAATTGCAAAGGGTTCTGAAAAATCCAAATCCTTCTTAACGGATGAGAGAATCAAATTTGTTATAGGGTTCCTCGTAACAGGTTTTGCACTATATCTTCTTCTTGCGTGTGTTTCGTACCTCTTCTGGTGGAAGTTCGATGATAGCCTGGCAAATTCAGCAGTTGTATCAGGTGCTGATATAAAGGTTAAAAACTGGTCCGGCAAAAGCGGTCAGTTTCTGGCAAAGCACATTATTGCATTTGGATTCGGATATGGAGCATTCTTTATCCCAATGATCTTTGGCACAATTGGGCTGTATCTCCTTAAATTCCCTAAAATCAGGCCATTAAGCCTAATAGCCAAGTTCACCTTCGCCACAATTATATTATCACTTATCCTTAGTTTCATTTTTGGTGAAGCAAATGGTTACCTGAAAAGCGGACCCGGAGGTGCACAGGGTTACTTTATAACAGAATGGATGAAGCCCTTCATGGGAGCACCCGGAACAGGGGTTCTCATTTTGCTTATTACCATTACATACTTCATTTTTGCCTTAAATGTTAAACCGGAGTCATTTGGAAAAATTATTAAAGCAATTCTCAGGCTCTTTAAACACAAAGGTGAAGGTAAAATAATAACAGAAGAGGTGGCTGAAGAATCCGTTCAGGCAGCAATGGAAGATGAGGCTTCAGCAGAAGAGACTAAGCATGAGGATGACGACCAGGTTGAATTTGTGGTAAAAAACACAAATATCAACATTGACCCCGATGATCTTGATGAAGAAATTCCGGAAGTCCTGACAACGGGTTCTATAATCCATGATTTTGATAATGAAAAACCCGATGTACCGCCGGAGGATGAGGTTCCGATAAATATTACACGTCCCGATGCAGGCGATAATCTCTCTCCTCAGGAAGTTGACAAATTAATGGAAGACTATGACCCGCGCCTCGATCTTTCGCGTTATAAGTTCCCTCCTGTCTCAATTCTGAAGGAACACAAATCAGAAAATGCCTTTGATAATGCTGAAGTTTTTGAGAACAAAGAGAATATCATTAAAACCCTGGGTGACCATAAGATCGGTATTAAAAGTATTTCCGCAACCATTGGGCCAACAGTAACTTTATATGAGATTGTACCTGAGCGTGGTGTCAGGCTGGCGCGCATAAAATCGCTTGAGGATGATATCGCCCTTAATCTTTCTGCTCTCGGGATAAGGATCATTGCTCCCATTCCCGGAAGAGGAACCGTAGGTATTGAGGTTCCAAACAAAAAACCCGAGATAGTTTCGATGCGATCGCTCATTACTTCAAAAGCCTTCCAGGAGACAAAGTTTGATATTGCCCTTGCGCTGGGCAGGACGATTACTAACGAACCCTACATCGTTGACCTGACTAAAATGCCTCACCTTCTTGTTGCCGGAGCAACCGGCCAGGGAAAATCTGTCGGTATTAATGCTATCATCACATCAATTCTTTACAAAAAGCATCCTGCCGAAATTAAATTTGTGCTTATCGATCCCAAAAGAGTAGAATTACCATTGTATATGAAGATTGAGAGGCATTTTCTTGCTAAGCTCCCAGACGAAGATGATGCAATAATCACTGATACTCAAAAAGTTATTAAAACACTGAACTCCTTATGCATCGAGATGGACAACAGGCTTGAGCTGCTTAAAGGAGCCCAATCGCGTAATATCAAGGAGTATAATGAGAAGTTTATTTCAAGGAAACTTAGTCCGGAAAAAGGCCATAAGTATCTACCATACATAGTTTTAATTATCGATGAGTTTGCAGATCTGATAATGACAGCCGGCAGGGAAATTGAGGGACCGATAGGCAGGCTTGCACAACTTGCCAGGGCTATCGGAATACATCTCATCATTTCAACTCAAAGACCATCAGCGAACATCATCACAGGGTTTATTAAAGCTAATTTCCCCACACGAATCGCTTTCCGCGTTTTTTCATCTATCGATTCCCGGACAATTCTCGATGCAACAGGCGCTGACAGGCTGGTTGGCCGAGGCGACATGCTTGTATCTTCAGGAGCCGAACCTGTAAGAGTACAATGTGCTTTTATCGACACACCGGAAATTGAAGAACTGACTGAATTTATCGGATCACAAAAGGGTTATACCGATGCCATGCATCTTCCTGAATACATTGACGATAGCGAGGCAGGTGTCCTTGACGTTGACCTTCGTAAGAAAGATCCGATGTTCGATGATGCTGCAAGACTTGTAGTACAGCATCAGCAGGGTTCCACTTCACTTATTCAGAGAAAACTTTCGATCGGATATAACAGGGCAGGAAGAATTATTGACCAGCTCGAGGCTGCAGGAGTTGTAGGGCCATTCGAAGGAAGCAAAGCCAGGGATGTTCTCTGCTCCGACTTTATAGCTTTGGAACAGATTTTGAAGCGTCTGGAATAAAGCCAATAAAATGAGAGTCTTTATATTAATTTTTTCAGTATTTCTTCTGCAAATTCTAAATGCCTTCGGACAAAGTGAACAGGAGGCTATTAAAATCCTTGATAAATTCTCGGCAACCGCTCTTGGAGCCCCATCTGTTTCAATGTCTTTCCACCTGGTTACTACTGACCAGATTGAAAACACCAACGATACCCTTACAGGATCCATCATACTCAGTAAGGATAAATATAAACTTGACCTGCCCGATAACATTACCTGGTTTAACGGTGAAACATCTTGGAGCTATCTTCCTGCTGAAAAAGAGGTTACAATAACCAAAGCTGACAGGAAGGACAATTCATTTCAGAATCGCCCTTCAGCAATTTTCTCACTGTACAAAAATGGTTACAAGAGCAGGCTCATTGAAGAAAGATCAGATTCTTATATTATCGATCTCTATCCCGAAGATATTAAAAGTGACCTCCTGAGGGTAAGGCTTTCCATTGGTAAATCCCAGATGGATATCAAGAGTTTAGAGTATAAGAAACGAGATGGAATAGTAATTACTTTATATGTCAGAGAATATAACCTAAAGGTGAAGCCTGATCCGGGTTTGTTTGTCTACCAGCCTGAAAAATTTAAAGGAATTGAGGTTATTGATATGCGTTAATATCTTTCGGGACAGGCAATTTTGAACTTCAGACACTGCCTGGAATATTTATTAATTTTGAAATAAATTATGGTTGCATGGAAAAATATATATGTGAGAATGTTTTTGTTCCGTTAAGATCAGGTCCGTCGCATAGAACAGAGATGCTAAGCCAGATACTCTTTGGCGAGAAATACTCTGCCGTTGAAAAATCAGGCAGCTGGATGAAAATCGAGACCTTGTTCGACAAATACACGGGATGGATCGATATGGATCATCTGCAACACACTGTTGATGAGGAAATTTCCTCAGGTTATGTGCTTAACAGGACTTTGCTTTGTTATAAAAATGACAAGACAAAAATGGTTCTTGAAGCAGGTTGTGAGGTTTTTAAACCTGATTTTGAAGATAAAATTTTTGCCATCGGGAAGAATATTTACAACACCTGCCCTGAATTCAGTAACAAATACATTTCAACTAATGATTCGCTGCCTGATACAGCAATGAAGTTTATTAACAGTCCTTACATCTGGGGAGGACGGATACCTTCAGGAATTGATTGTTCAGGATTTACACAGCTTGTCTATAAGATACATGGGATGGCGATTCCTCGCGATAGCTGGCAGCAGGCTGACGCAGGTAAAAATATTGACTTTATTGATGAAGCGGAGCCGGGAGATCTTGTTTTTTTCGATAACGAGAGAGGCCGGATCTCACATGTAGGAATGATGATATCAAGAGGGCTGGTCATGCATGCATCGGGCAGGGTAAGGATAGATTCAATTGATCATCAGGGGATATTTAAACCTGAGATCGGAGGTTATTCTTATCATTTGAGGATGATAAAGAGAATAGTCTGAGAGTCTTTTTTAGCGTAGAGCGTTGAGCGTTTTTAATTGCTTACTGATTTCTAATATTTGTATTAATAATATTAAGAATTTCTTCCTCTGCAGCAATAGCTTTCGCTTCTATATCCTCACCTCTAGTAATAATTGTGCTTACAAAATCTTTGTCCTGAAGTCCCGATGCATTAATTTTAACATTCAGAAAAGCTCCTCTAATACACGATCTGAGAGCTAATGCCCCTACTCCCGCGTCTGTTATAGAATTTGGATTTCCTTTTTCGACCATTTCCCTTATTAATTCGAAACCCAAAAAGGCTGTTTCCATTACTCTGCCAGGAACCATGGTTGCATTTTTGGTTGTTTCCTGGATGGCCACATTCCTAAACTTTTTTTCTTCTTCAGATTTTTTCGGAAGTGCATAAGCTTCAATAATCCTGTTGAATGCTGCAGTATCCTCATCAACAAGATGCAAAAGACTGTTTTGAATTACTTTCCCCTTTTCTGCCCATTCTGAAAACTCCTTCCACCGGTCGTCCCATCCCCTCTTGTGGCTCGAAAGGTTCGCTACCATTGTCCCAAGTGCTACTCCGAGGGCACCCATATATGCTGATATTGAGCCTCCTCCCGGGGCAGGCGACTCTGAAGCAGTCTCGTCCATGAATGCCTTAAGATTCATGTCAATAAGTCTTGGTTTGCTTTTTTCTGCCATAACAAATTCAATTATTTTTTCTTCAGGTTTAAACTGATGAATGTCATTTAGTCCCATCGATTTGATGGCTATCTTTAGTAGTTCGTCATCGGATACTCCACCTGAACGCTGCTGTTTGGCAAGGAAATATCGTCCTGCATCGAGAAGAGACTTAAGTGGAATAAGTCCGACAAGCTCAGATCCTGTTACTCTTACACCTCTGGTTTCAGCCTTGTGACACACCTCATCAAAAGCAATATGAACAGGTGTTACAGAAATATTTGTAAGATTCATTGATATCTGAGCTATCCCGTATTCTTCAATAAACCAGCCAATAGCCTTCACTGATTTTAATGAGCCAGGTATCATTACTTTTTCGCCATTTTCATCCATAACAATTTTACCGTTAACCGGATCACCTTCCCTTTCAGGTCTCCCCTTTTCTCTTACGTCACAGGCTATTGCATTGGCACGCCTGATTGAAGTCGTATTAAGATTAATATTAAATGCAACAAGAAAGTCCCTGGCGCCAACTGCTGTGGAACCTGATCGTTCATTGAAAACAGCAGGGCCGAAATCAGGTTTCCATGCGGGATCAGAAAGCTTCTTCCTTAGTCCTTCGTACTCACCTGACCTGGAGTTGGCAAGATTTTTTCTTTCCTCTTTATAGGCAGCATTCTCATAACAATAAACCGGTATTTCCAATTCATTACCAATCCTTTCAGCAACCTTTCGGGCATACCTGACCGTCTCCTCCATGGTTATTCCCGAAACCGGAACAAATGGGCAAACGTCTGTGGCTCCCATACGGGGATGGGCACCATGATGTTTCGACATATCAATAACTTCAGAAGCTTTTTTAACTGAAAGAAATGCAGCTTCAGAAACAGCTTCGGGACTCCCAACAAAGGTTACGACTGTCCTGTTAGTATCTTTCCCCGGGTCAACATCGAGCAATTTCACACCTTCAACCGATTCTATGACATCGGTTATCTGCTTAATTATTCCCATGTCCCTGCCTTCGCTGAAATTCGGAACACATTCTATGATTTTCTTCTCCATATAATTATTTAATATTCAATCATATTCTTATTAATAATTCTGGCGCGGATTACAAATCTGCGCTGGCGACGAGTGGGGGGCGCATAATTATTTTCCCCTTAAGTATTATCGTATCAATCAGGTTGCTGCCAAAAGCATACGGCATAAATTCGTATGAAGGTATCTCTTTAGTAATAAATACATTAGCCACCTTACCTCTTGCTATTGATCCAAGTGAATCTGATAATCCCATTGCATAGGCTGAGTTTATTGTAACAGCGTTAATAACCTCTTCGGGAAGCATTCTCAGTTTGATACAACCCAACGACATGATCAGCTTCATGTTACCTGAAGGTGATGAACCCGGGTTATAATCCGAAGCGAGAGCTATCGGTAACCCTGCATTGATCATTTTCCTCACGGGTGGATCGGCCATGCCAAGGAAAAACGCTGAACCGGGAAGCAGGGTAGGCATTGTTCCAGATCCAAGAAGCGCTTCTATTTCTGCATCGCCGGTACATTCCAGATGATCGACCGAAAGAGCGTTGTATTTAACTCCCGTCTGGATACCGCCTGAAAAACCAAGTTCATTTGCATGCAGTTTTGCAGGTAAACCGTATTTAATTCCTGCCATTAAAATCCTTTCAGTATCCTCCACAGTGAAAAAACCATGGTCGCAAAACACATCAACATAGTCTGCAAGTTCTTCCGAAGCTACAACCGGTATCATTTCATTAATAATAAGGTCAACGTATTTTTTCTGATTATTATTATACTCCTCAGGCACTGCATGAGCTCCCATAAATGTTGCCTTAACTTCGATCGGACAGGTATCTTTTATTCGCCTGATAACCCTCAGCATTTTTAGTTCATCTTCAAGGTTAAGTCCATAACCGCTTTTTATCTCGACAGCGCCTGTACCAAGACTAATGATTTCACTTACACGTGTCATCGATTGATTAAACAGCTCATCTTCTGATGTTTCGTGTAGGTTCCTCGCAGAATTTAGTATTCCTCCTCCCCTTTTTGCGATTTCCTCGTATGATAATCCACGGATATTGTCGGTATATTCAATCTCCCGGCTTCCTGCATAAACAAGGTGTGTATGTGAATCGCAAAATGAAGGGAAAACAAATCTGCCGGTAGCGTCGATAATTTCAACCTGTGGATATTCAGTCATAATATTAACTGTATGAAGATCTTTCATTTTCCCAAAATCTCTGATAAAACCATCCCTGATATAGAGAAACGCATCCAATAGTGTGTTAAGCTGAGACATTTCATTACCGCGTACTTTTAATCTGGCAATATCCTCTGTCTGAACAAGACACCTGATATTTTTAATAAGTAATCCCGTAAGCATTTAGTCGTATAAATTAGGCTCTAAGGTAGCAAATATTAAAAAAAGAGGCTTGTATTTCCATTTTTCTTTATCTTTAACGCTATGAACCAAAACTATTATTTATGAAAAAGACCTTGTCAGTTTTTCTTATAACATTGCTGGTACTCTCAGTATCTGCACAGGAAAAAAAGGTGAAAACCGGATGGAAGTTCGGGGGAGCGCTGCCGGCGATCAGCTTTGACTCAGATCTCGGATTTCAGTATGGAGCTCTTGCTGAATTTTTTAATTATGGTGATGGAAGTAAATATCCTGATTATCTGGATCATACTTATACTGAAATATCACATTATACCAAAGGAAGCGGTATTTTCAGGTTTATGTACGAATCGAATCACCTTATTCCCGGAGTAGAATCGACAAGTGACCTTAGTTATCTTCCCCATCAGGCAAATAGTTTTTATGGCTTTAACGGTTATGAATCATTTTTTAATAAAGATTGGATGGATGAAGAAGCAGCCGGTTACAAGACCAGAATGTTCTACCGTTTTCAAAGGAATCAGTTCAGATTTAAGAACGATTTCCAGGGAAAACTTTCAGGTGAACATTTTAAATGGAGCGCGGGTTTTGCCTTCCAGAATTTTGAAATCAGCTCAGTAAACATTGATAAACTTAATAAAGGTAAAGACCTTGCAGAACTGTTACCTTTAGTTAGTGTTATGCCAGGTCTGTTTGAAAGATATCAGGCGCTGGGGTTGGTTCCATCGGATGAGGCCGGGGGAGGCTGGGTTAATACAATTAAAGCAGGACTTGTATGGGATAGCCGCGATAACAGGCCCAACCCTATGAAAGGACTCTGGTCAGAGATAGGTATTGAGGTTGCTCCAAAGTTCCTGGGGAATGACTGGGGATTTTCAAAACTATATATCACACATCGTCAGTATTTTACATTAATAGAGAATGATCTTGCACTTGTTTACCGTTTAGGATATCAGACAACCTTATCAGGACATTCTCCTTTCTTCTATCAATCGCAGGTAATTACATCAAGGCTTACAGGCTACTCATCTGAAGGGTTGGGAGGCTACAATACTTTAAGAGGAGTCCTGTGGAACAGGGTTATGGGTGATGCCTTTTTCATGGGTAATGTTGAATTTCGATGGAAGCCTGTATATTTCAAATTCATAAAGCAGGACTGTTACCTTGGTCTTAACGGATTTTTTGATTTCGGAAGGGTCATAAAAAATATCAAATTACCGACTGATCTTGCAACTACTTTCGGTGTAAAATATACAACTGAGAATTTTTCAGATTACTTTAAACCAGGCGCAGAAAAGTTCCATATGAGTGCCGGTACAAGTATAATGCTTGCAATGAATCAGAACTTTGTAATTGCAATTGATATCGGGAAAGCCCTAAATGAGCAGGATGGCAATATCGGATTCTCTATAGGACTGAATTACCTGTTTTAGTCAAGAGTTTAACTCTTCCATAAATAAGCTGAATCCGGAAGGGTTCAGCTTTTTTTAGCAATCCACCTTATCCCACTGCCCTTCTCTCGCGATCAATTCACTCCAGCTCCAAAAGCACCGTTCCCTTGGAAACTTTATCTCCCTTCTTTACTGCTATTGATTTTACTCTGCCATCCATACTGCATCTCAGTTTATTTTGCATCTTCATGGCATCGAGAATCATCAGCTCTTCGTCCTTATTAACATCCTGTCCTGCTTTAACAAGGATGTCGAGGACAGTACCGGGGATAAAACTTAAAATAATCCGTGGGTCTGCAGGCTGGTAAGGCTTCCGGTTTTCAAATTTGCAGCTGATCCTCGTATGATATAAGGTGGTATTAATATTCAGGAATCCAAGTTTATCTTTTTTAATCATAATAGTTCCATTAAATTATTAAAATGCGGTTAATCAAAAAGGTGGTAAGCCGTGTTTTTTTTGTGGCATTGTAACATCCTTATTTTGAGACACTTCAATGGAATGCATTAAAAATTTTCTGGTTTCGGAAGGTTCAATAACGGCATCAACATACCCACGTGAGGCAGCAACATACGGATTTGCAAACTTTGTCTTGTACTCTTCAACCTTCTGTTTTCTCATTCCTTCGGGGTCATCGGATGACATGATCTCTTTTCTGAAGATAATATTTGCTGCTCCTTCGGGGCCCATAACTGCAATCTCAGCAGAAGGCCATGCAAATACAAAATCGGCACGCAGATGCCGTGAGCTCATTGCAATATAGCCACCACCATAAGCTTTTCTTAGAATAACAGTCAGTTTGGGAACAGTTGCTTCACTGTAAGCATATAGTACCTTTGCGCCATGCCGTATAACGCCGGCATGCTCCTGATCAACGCCGGGAAGATAGCCCGGCAGGTCAACAAGGGTGATAATAGGAATGTTAAAAGCATCGCAGTAGCGGATAAATCTTGCAGCTTTGTCGGAAGAATCTACATCCAGAACACCAGCCATTTCGAGGGGCTGGTTGGCTACGAACCCAGTTGTACGTCCACCCATGCGGCCGAAACCAATTACTATGTTTTTAGCATAAAGTTCCATTATCTCAAAGAAATCCGAATTATCCACAATTGCCCTGATCACATCTTTTACATCATAAGGGAGAGTAGGATCCTCGGGAACGATCTTATTAATATTATATTCAGGCCTGGGTTCGCCCGGCTCAAGCATTTTGGCTTTCTGCCCATTATTCCATGGAATGAAAGTGATGAGTTTTTTGATCTGATCGAAACACTCCTCTTCACTCAATGCAAAGAAATGGGCATTACCGGTCACCTCGCTATGTACCCGTGCCCCTCCCAGATCTTCCATAGATATCTCTTCTCCAAGAACAGTTTTTATCACCTCCGGTCCTGTGATAAACATTTTTGAGATATTATCCACAACGAAAACAAAATCCGTCAGAGCAGGTGAATAAACTGCGCCTCCTGCACATGGGCCGAGAATAACTGACAATTGTGGAATAACGCCGCTTGATATAGTGTTGCGGAAAAATATTTCACCATAGCCGGCAAGTGAGTTAACACCTTCCTGTATCCTGGCGCCTCCTGAATCATTAATGCCAATGAGAGGCATTCTCATCTTCAGGGCATGATCCATTATCTTTGTAATTTTTCTCGAATGCATCAACCCCAGTGATCCTCCCGCCACGGTAAAATCCTGGGCAAAAATTGCAACAGGAGCGCCATAGATAGTTCCTGAACCGATAATTACTCCATCGCTGGGTAGCGATTTTTTATCCATATCAAAATCGCGCGCATCATGCTCAACAAACAGGTCGTATTCATTGAAGGAATTTGCATCGAGCAGAGCCATAATGCGCTCGCGGGCTGTGCGTTTGCCCATCGCTTTCTGTTTTTCAATAGCCTGTTCCCCTCCGCCAAGAAGTACCTTCTCGCGTTTTTCCTGTAACTCACGGATCTTTTTGTTAAGTGGCATATAATTCGATTTAAATAATAAAAACTATTTCGGGGCCATTTTATAAAGCACCAGCGCAATTATTGAATAAAGGATATTTGGGATCCACATTGCCAGCATAGGACCCAGGTTTCCTTTGAGTGAGAATTGTGAAGCAAACTGAAGAAACAGAATATAGGAGAAACTAAGTATAAGACCAATACCAATATTCATACCAATACCTCCCCTGATTTTTCTTGACGACAGGGAGACTCCGATAAGTGTAAGAATAAAAACAGCAAACGGGTTTGCAAACCTTCGATGTTTTTCAATCAGGAAAAGTTTCAGTTCATCAGATCCCTGGAGTTGCAGCAGGCTGATATAATCATTCAGTTCGCGATAAGTCATCGTTCCGACAAATCCCGGATCTGTTGAAAAACTAGTGGGTTTTATTGTAAGAGTAGTGTCAATCTGCTTGCCTTTGGTAAATGTCTCCACATCCCCCTTTATTTCGCGAAGATAATAATTCAGGGCAGTCCATTTATGTATCGCTGTATCATAGATAACTAAGGCGGATGACAGCTTAGACTCGAGTCTTCCACTATCATTAAATTTTTCAATGGTGAAGTTTTGCCCCCTCTGGCTTAAAGGATTGTAGGATCCCATGTAGACATAAATATTTTTAAAAACCTGCCGGTGAATATTCACAACCGCTACTTTCCTGCTTGATGAACGGTAGTACCTGTCTTCAAAATCCATCCTGATAAGGTTTGATTTAGGAATAACAAAGTTGGTCAGGACAAAGGTGAATATCGCGATAACCAGGGCTGAAAGAAAATAGGGCCACATCATTCTTTTGAAACTCATTCCACTGTTCAGGATAGCAATTATCTCAGTGTTGACCGCCATCTTTGAAGTGAAGAAAATAACGGAGATAAAGACAAACAGCGGGGCAAACAGTGTGGCAAAATATGGAATGAAATTTATATAATAGTCAAAAACTATTGCCCGTACAGGAGCCGCCTTCTCCATGAAGTTATCTATTTTTTCAGCGAAATCGAAAACAACAGCAATTGTCAGTATTAAGACAAGACAGAAGAAGAAAGTACCAAGAAACTTCCTGATAATATAAGTATCAATAAGTTTGATCTTCAGAGAACCTACAACCTCTCTGAAAGTTTTTTTATCATTAAGTCTTTCCATTTTTTGAAATTACCCTCTTCAATTTTTTTTCTTGCTTCACCAACCAGTCTCAAATAAAATGCCAGGTTATGTATGCTCGCGATCTGAGCCCCGAGGTTTTCGCCCGACATAACGAGATGCCTGAGATATGCCTTTGAATAGTTAAGACTTACGGCAGAAGGACCCTCAATATCTATGGGATTAAAATCATCGATCCATTTTTTATTCCGGATATTTATAGTTCCTTCACTAGTAAACAGCATTCCATTTCGTCCGTTCCGGGTTGGCATAACACAATCGAACATATCAATACCTCTTTCAATGGCTTCGAGGAGGTTGACCGGGGTACCTACTCCCATCAGATACCGTGGTTTATCGTCAGGCAGAATCTCATTAACAATCTCAATAATTCTGTACATCTCTTCAGCCGGTTCCCCCACCGACAGCCCTCCGATAGCATTTCCCTCTAATCCGGCTGAAGCTATTTTTTCAGCTGACAGTTTTCTAAGATCATCAAAGGTCCCTCCCTGGACAATAGGGAACAGGAACTGCTCTTTACCCCATACTGTATCCGTTTCATTAAACCTTACAATTGCCCTGTCTAACCAGTGATGAGTAAGAGCAACAGACTTTTTGGCATAGTTGTAATCGCATGGCCAGGGTGCACACTCATCGAAAGCCATCATAATGTCTGCGCCGATAATCCGTTGTATGTCAATTGTGTTTTCAGGAGTAAAAACGTGCCTCGATCCATCAATATGAGATTTAAAGATAGCTCCTTCATCAGTAAGTTTCCTGTTCCCGGAAAGCGAGAACACCTGGTAGCCTCCACTATCGGTGAGGATGGGACGATCCCACGACATAAAATTATGAAGGCCACCGGCAGCATTAAGAATTTCAGTACCCGGCCGCAAATAAAGATGATATGTATTCCCAAGTATTATTTTTGCATTAATATCATCTGAAAGATCGCGCTGCAGAATACCTTTTACAGTTCCTCCTGTACCAACCGGAATGAAAATCGGAGTAGGAATATCGCCATGAGCTGTCTTCAGCAGACCCGTACGTGCTTTTGATTCTTTATCCCTGCTCTCTATTTTAAACATATTTACATATCTGTTTTAGTTTCCCTTCGCCATCTTTAATGCACTTGTAGTAGTGTAGTATTTTGTTATCATCCCGGGAACTTCCCATTCTGGTAATTTTCCATTCTTCATATATTCAAGAAATTTCGCAGTAACCTGTCCGAAATGCTCTTCGTGACTTACCCTGTATTTTTTAGGAATATTGATTTTCAGGGAGTTTTTATCAACTGCTTCAAAGGATAAACTATCATAAGGTAGGGATACTAATGCTTCCTTCAGTTTCTCACTGAATTCACTCATCCCCAAGCTTTTCACATTTTCAATATACAGGGTCGGAAGAAATTTCTCTTCAGCCCCCTGCTTAATGATAAGATCACAGTTTGATCCATGCATAACTGAATAGTGAGTATCGCCACCACCGGGAGGGGCCTGGTATTTCCATTCAACAGATACTCTTGCAAAAATTCCTTTTATCTGATAAACCATCTCTCCGTTTGAGAAGACATTCAGCTCCCCGTTTTTTACATCTTTCTGCAGATAACCGGGAAAATTGTCAAAGCCTGTAACTCCTTTAAAATCAGCTTGTGAGATAAGTGTGGGCCACCTTTTTGCGGCAATCATTGTAATATCACCTGTGCTTAATATCTGTTCCGGAAAACATTCCCACTGAACAAGGTCAACCAGATGCGTTGTTACATCAACAATCCCTTCTCCCTGCTGCTCAACATCGAAAAACCATGCCGGACGAAGCAGAGGACTGCCTGAAACAATCTTTGAAAAGTGATGAACACTCACCTTCGTTACAGCCGGGTCCTCTTTACTCCCGGTTATCAAAGTACCAAAGACCTCAGTTTTTTGTGAGAGGAGCTTCTGTAGTATGGTGGCCACCTCATATCTCTCTGTCATTATATCATATAAAAGGACTCCCTTTTCTTTTGCAGTTACGAAGGCAGCTTTCAATGCAGGAAAATCTTCAGGAGTAATTATCATTGGCTTATCAGCCAGTACATTAAGCCCGGCATTGATCGATTTGGTAATATATTCTGCTTTTTTCCTGTTATTCCCTGATAAAACAACAACATTACCTGCTTTGTCGGCAAGCATCTTCTCAAAGAAATCAGAACCGGTATAAACTATCTCATTCCAGGTGGTGGAATTAACAGCCCGGGTATTGTAAGAGTTGATCCTTCCGAGGTGTTGTTGATAGTCGGGTCCGTCAGGAGCATAAACATGAACATCGGGCGATACCAGATCATACATAGATTTCTGAACCAGGGCAGCATGGAAGTGGCCCGGATCAACAGTTATCAGATGTACCTGATATTTATTTTCCATTGATTCTCTGGATTTTTCATCTGTCTTTTGCTTTGAACCTCCCGATCCACAAGAAGACAAAACTAAAGTAACAGAAAAAATTAACGAAAGTAGTTTTTTCATGATTTTGATTTTTTTGATTGTTCTTTCACAGCATCAATAAAAGCGTTGATATTAATATTGTTAACTTCAGGAGGCATTCCTCCTCCGGCTGACCAGATTATACGGTTGAAGTTATCTATTTCTCCAAATGCCTTATTTACAGCAGCTTTTACCTGTTCCGGAGTACCACCGGCCAGAACATCCCTTGGGGGAATATTGCCGACGAGCACAACTTCAGGTCCTGCAAGTTCACGAATATCTTTCATGGAATGATTAAATGAAAAATTGAACATATTCACACCCATCTCCGTCAGGTATTTTGCAGTTATCAGCCCTTCAGCATCGTTATGAAGAAACCTGACTTTAGCACCTGTGCTGCTGAATATTTTTCTTAAATATGGAATAACAAATTCCTTAAATTCGATCTCCCCGACAAAACCAATAATATCATCAAGTACCAAGACTCCGTCAATTGAAGGGAAACACTCTTTCTGCCAGGATAACCAGTCGCAGATAAAGTCTGAGATTTTTTTAAGGAGCCTGTGTGTACCGTCAGGGTCCATCACAATTGCCATCATGAATTCGGTTGTCCCCATCAGGAAACTTGCAATATTAAGAGGGCCCCTGGCTATTGCAAACCTTATCTGATGGTCGGCTTTGATAATCGCTTCCTGATTGTTTTTCAGACGACTGATCATAAAAGGTAATAACCCGTCAGTCTTGACATTTGGTTGCGGAAGCGAATCGGTTCCTTCAATTCCTGAAAGAATCTTTTCAGCATGTGGAAGGCTTTTCTCAAGAAATATCATTCGGGAACCAAATGCTGAAGGTTCAGTACACATACCATATTCTGACCAGAATGCAGGCATAAACCAAACATCAGGAAATGAGTTAACTGCTTTAAGATTTGATTTCAGCCAAAGTTCATCGGATGAATAGAAATCAATATTTGATATCCCATACCAGCCGGGTATCCATGGGCTGTCAATAATAAACCCAACAGGCAGATAGTTCAGTTTTTCCCCGTCAATCATTGCAATCAGGTCATTCCATGAAGAATTTCGCATAAAAAATAAGGCTAGTTCAAAAAATATTTAAGAGAATAAATTTGATGATTTATTTCGTCAGAAAAAAATTAATTATTATCCACAATTTTAAATGTCTCAAGTCTGCATAAATCAATCGGATCGCAGGTACAAACGAGATTACGATCGCCGTAACCATCATCTATCCTCCCTAATGTGGGCCATAACTTATTCTCAATTACCCATTTAAGAGGGAACGCAGCCTTCTGTCGATCATAAGCATGGTTCCATTCATTGGCTGTTACAACTTTAACAGTATGAGGTGCATTATGCAGAACATTATCCTCTTTATCCGCTTTACCATCCTTTATTTCCTGTATCTCATTCCAGATTGATTTAAGGGCGCTAACAAATTTATCGAGCTCCTGGAGTGACTCTGATTCAGTAGGTTCCACCATAAGTGTACCGTGAACCGGGAATGAAAGAGTCGGAGCATGGAAACCATAATCCATTAATCGCTTGGAAATATCCGTTTCAGTAATTCCTGCTTCTGCTTTAAAATTCCGGCAATCGAGAATCATTTCATGTGCCACAAACCCTTCAGTTCCGGTGAAAAGAGTTTTGAACCATCCTTTTAATGAGGCAGCTATATAATTTGCATTAAGAATTGCATATTTTGTTGCAAGGGTTAAACCGTAGGAACCCATCATCATTACATAAGCATGCGAAATTGTAAGTATATGCGCGCTGCCAAAAGGTGCGCCGGCAACGGCTGTGGTACCGTGACTGCCACCGGTTTTTACAAGCGGGTGCGAAGGGAGGAATTCAGCGAGTTTTTCATTAACAAGGATCGGGCCCACTCCGGGACCTCCTCCACCATGAGGTATGGCAAAGGTTTTGTGAAGGTTAAGATGACAGACATCAGCTCCGATATGTCCGGGATTGGTAAGTCCTACCTGCGCATTCATATTAGCGCCATCCATATAAACCAAACCACCATTTGCATGGATTATTTCAGACATTTGTGTTACAGCAGTTTCAAATACTCCATGGGTCGAAGGATAGGTGATCATGAAACAGGCGAGGTTATTTTTATGCTCCTCTGCCTTTTTCTTCATATCTTCAACATTAATATTACCTCTTTCGTCACACTCAACAACCACAATCTGCATCCCTGCCATTGCGGCGCTTGCAGGGTTTGTACCATGAGCTGATGATGGAATAAGAACTATATTTCTGTGTGCGTCACCCCTGGTAAGATGATACTCGCGGATTACCATTAGTCCTGTATACTCGCCTGCAGCACCCGAGTTGGGCTGAAAAGAGATAGCGGAAAATCCGGTAATTTCCTTAAGAGCTTCGCCAAGCTCATCCATAAGCTGATAATATCCCAGTGCCTGATCTTTTGGAACAAAGGGATGAATATTCCCGAATTCGGGCCAGCTCATTGCAAACATTGAACTTGCAGGATTAAGCTTCATCGTACATGAGCCGAGAGGTATCATACAATGAGTAAGGGAAAAATCTTTTCTTTCTAACATCTTAATATATCGCATCATCCCGGTCTCACTATGATATTTATTGTAAGTTCCTTCTTTTAAGAATGAGGACTTTCTTAAAAATTTATCATCAATAATTTTACAATTGCATAATGAACTTATCCGATCAAGTTCCTTCCCGGCTGCTTTCGCGAATATCTCAACAATGTTGTTTATTTCTTTAATAGTAGTTATCTCATCTGTACTTATAATGATTGAATTATCATCGGGATAATAAAAATTTATTTCTGCCTCAAGTGCCAGTTTCCTTATGCCGGCTTCTGAAACGCCCACGGGGAGATCAATCTTAATTGTATCGAAGAACATGGAGTTTAGTTGCTTATATCCCAGCTCTTTAACAGCACAACTAATAGTACATGCTGATTTGTGGATATGAATGGAGATATTTTTTAAACCCTCAGGACCATGGTACTGGGCATACATCCCCGACATGGTAGCAAGCAGAGCCTGTGAAGTACATATATTTGATGTTGCCCTCTCCCGTTTTATATGCTGTTCTCTTGTCTGCAATGCCATCCTTAACGCACTATTCCCCTGTGCATCAACCGATACGCCGATAATACGTCCCGGCATACTTCGTTTAAGTTCATCTTTTGTTGCAAAATATCCGGCATGCGGACCTCCGAAACTCATCGGGAGGCCCATCCTCTGGTTTGAACCGACAACAATATCAGCGCCCCACTCACCCGGAGGTGTGAGTATAGCAAGGCTCATCAGGTCGGCAGCTACTCCCACGAGTGTTCCGGCAGCATGAGCCCTGTCAGTAAATTCTTTATAATCTCTTATCTGACCCGTAGCAGCCGGATACTGAACCATCGATCCAAAGAATGATTCATTAAAAACCACTTCATTATATTTCCCGATAATAAGTTTTATTCCAAGTGGGTTGGAACGTGTTTTAATTACATCGAGTGTCTGTGGAAAAATATTTCCATCAACAAAAAACTTGTTTGCCCCGGCTTTTACTGTAGCTCTCGACCTGGCATTGAACATCATTATCATTGCTTCAGCTGCTGCTGTAGATTCATCTAACAGTGAGGCATTGGCGATCTCCATACCGGTAAGCTCAATTATCATAGTCTGAAAATTCAGAAGAGCCTCAAGCCTCCCCTGCGAAATTTCAGCCTGGTAAGGGGTGTAAGATGTGTACCATGAAGGATTTTCCAAAACGTTCCGTATAATAACCGACAGAGGAGCAACACCATAGTATCCCTGTCCGATAAATGAACGGAACATATTATTTTTCTGACCAATAGATTTAATATGATTGAGGTATTCGAATTCGCTCATTGCTCCCGGAAGCCTGAGTGGTTTTTCGAGCATAATCGATTTTGGAACTGTTTTTTCAATTAACTGGTCGAGTGATTTAACACCAATTGTTTTCAACATTTGAGTCAACTCATGATCACGGGGACCATTATGACGGGTAACAAACTTATCTAATGACATATACCGGAGTTTATTTGATCAATAGTAATTATCAGTTTGAGTTAATTTTTTGAAGGGATAATGATAAGAAATTCCTTGCAACATTTTCAGGATTTATTTCATGCAAAATAGGGATTTGATTTCATTTCCCTTTCAATTGATGTTTCATTTCCATGCCCTGAATACACTACAGTAGCTGGTGGGAGAACAAATAATTTACTTTTAATGCTTTTTATAAGTGTCTCATAACTACCGCCAGGCAGATCAGTTCTTCCTATACTTCCCGAGAAGAGAGCATCGCCGGTAAAAACGCAGCCATTATTTTTGCTATAGAAAGCAAGGCTTCCCGAAGAATGTCCCGGAACATGAAGTGCCACAAGTTCTGTTTTTCCGAAAATTATCAACTGATTATCAGTTATGAAGCCTTCAGGTTCAGGTGGTTCATTCATGGTAAGACCAAAAAGCAGCGCGTGCTGTACAGCGTTTTTCCTGTTCATTTCATCATATTCACTGGAAAAAGTTTTCAGATTATACCTATCGAGGAC
Source organism: Bacteroidia bacterium (assembly GCA_026391555.1). Classification (GTDB taxonomy): domain Bacteria; phylum Bacteroidota; class Bacteroidia; order Bacteroidales; family VadinHA17; genus LD21. Next base: position 22,102 of record JAPLEB010000110.1, read on the forward strand.
AAACCTGTTTCCAAAAATATGGTCGAGGTGGCAGTGAGTGTTTAGAAGCAATACAGGGTTAAGGTTTTTCTTTTCAATAAACTCAACAAAATGTTCAAATTCTGCCTCATCATAACATCCGCAATCGATTATGGCGCAGTCGCCCGATTTATCAGCAAGAATATATGTATTGACATCAATAGGTGAAAAAACCAGTTTATAAATTTCCATATAAATAAATGAATAATTTCTCTTTTACATCTCCCTGCTTCCGTCTTCCAACTTTTGTCCTTTTCCTTTTGTCTTTTGTCTTTCTTACCCGTTTACAGTTCCTTTCAACATCGGCACAAAAACAAAACTTCCATGACTGGAATACTCGAAGCTATTTGGTCCGGTCCGTTCTACAACTGTCATAACCTGAGAACCTGAATTGCCAAGAGGAATTATGAGCCTTCCTCCGATCTTAAGTTGTTGAAGAAGTGTCTGAGGTACCTCCTGTGCTGCTGCTGTGATAATTATTCCATCGAAAGGACCATACTGTGGCTTGCCCTCATACCCATCGCCGTAAAAGAAATCTGCAGTATATCCGAGGGATGTTAATGTTCTCTGGGCTTTTATAAAAAGTTCCCTGAAGCGTTCTATAGTATAAACTTTTGCTCCCATCTCAGCGAGTATTGCAGCCTGGTATCCTGAGCCAGTTCCTATTTCAAGAATTTTATCTCGCTTATTCACCCTTAGCAGGCAGGTCTGTACAGCCACCGTATAAGGTTGTGATATTGTCTGACCCGATGTAATAGGAAAAGCTTTGTCAACATAAGCGTGAACAAGAAATGCAGGATCCATAAAAAGATGCCTGGGAACAGTATCGATAGCCCTCAAAACTTCTTCATCACTGATTCCTTTCTGTCTGAGCTCCGCTACAAGTTTTTTCCTTTTGCCTTTCGCTTCAAATGAATCTGTCATCTGATATCAGGGAGTATAATAATTATTCCAACAAAAATATAAAAATTCGTTTCATTCTGATGAGTTTGATTTTAAGTTGGATTTTATAATCTGCCGGCATCAACTTCTCTAATGATCAATTCTATCAGAGCATCGTCACCATAGGGATCATATTCTTCTTTAAGGTTTGTCCCAAAAATACGGGCAATACCCTGCCAGAAAGCAGCAGTAAACTTTCCCCGGTATTCCCTGATCAAAGCATATGAAGTGTTCTGTGTCTCCCTGTCAATCAGCTTAATAAGAAGCTTCCCCTGGGTTATTGTCATAGTCTGCATATCATCTTCATACTCAGTAAAAACATCCTTTTCAACATCTTTAATGTAATTCTTCCGTTCCTTTTCATCTGTAATGTTCTTCATTTCCTCATTTACCTGATTCAACTTTATCCTCACCATTAATGCATAAGGATAAACTCTTTTAATATTATAGATGAGTCTTTCGTATTTACGATATTCATTTCTATTTGCGGTCATGGGACGGGCAACAACAGTTACCTCTTTTATTTCAACTTCAGGCATGGTTATTCCATCTCTTTTCACATTCTGTAAAAGATAAAACCTCTGTGGCAAAGAATCATTCTTATGTTTTAATGTATCCTTCTGTCCTGATACATCAGTAACAAAAAGAAAGATTACCAATATTATAAATACTAATCGCACAAAAGGAATCTTTTTGCAAATGTATCAAATTATGAGCCATATTTATTCTAATCAGAAGACGGTCTATTTCTATGAGAAGATTGAGGAGGAGAAAGGAGAAAGGAGAAAGGAGAAAGGTGAAAGGTGAAAGGAGAAAGGTGAAAGGAGAAAGGAGAAAGGAGAAAGGAGAAAGGTGAAAGGAGAAAGGTGAAAGGTGAAAGGAGAAAGGGGAAAGGAGAAAGGAGAAAGGAGAAAGGAGAAAGGAGAAAGGAGAAAGGAGAAAGGAGAAAGGGAAGAGTGAGTAGTGAATAGTGAATAGTGAATATGTTTTCAACTACTCACTGCTCACTACTCACTACTCACTATTCAGGTTCAAGGTTTTAAGACAAAAGTGAGAACAAGGAGAAAGGCAAATGTGAAAATCAACAAAAAATGAAAAACGAGAAACCATTTGAAAAAAAATAATTACCTTTTCAAAAAAATAATTATGAAAAAATTAATTCTTATTGCGTTATGCCTTATATGTACCGGGGCTGCCGTTTTTGGACAGAGGAGAATTGTTAACCTGCCGGATATTCCGGGTTATGTAACTCTGAAGTGTGATTTTCATTTGCATACGGTTTTTTCTGATGGGAATGTATGGCCGACAGTTAGAATCGATGAGGCATTGCGCGATGGTCTTGATGCCATTGCAATTACTGATCATCTTGAACACAACCCTAAAAAGGATTTCATTCCTGTTGACCATAATGCAGCCTGGAAAATTGGGGAAGGATATGCTAAAGAAAGAAACCTGATACTGGTACATGGTGCAGAGATAACAAGAAAAATGCCTCCCGGACATTTTAATGCACTGTTTATCACCGATGCCTCACTTATAGCCAAAGACTCTGTATGGGACTCATTTGAAGCAGCAATTAAACAAGGTGCCTTCCTGCAGTGGAACCACCCGGGTTGGAAATCGCAGCAACCTGACGGTATTCCCAGGATGTACGATATTCATAAAAGACTTATTAAAAACGGATGGCTTCACGGGATTGAATTATTTAATAACACCGAATATTATCCACTTGTTTTTGAGATGTGTAAACAGTATAATCTTGCTTTAATGGGTAATAGTGATAACCATGTGGTAATAAGTGAGAAATACACAGAACCAACATATACAAACAGACCTATGACCCTTGTAATAGCTAAAGAAAGAAGTCACGATGCTCTGAAGGAGGCTTTATTTGGAGGACGTACCCTTGTTTGGTTCCGCGATACGCTGGCAGGGAAAGAGGAATATGCAAAACCATTTTTTTATCAGTGCATCTCTGTTGGTAAACCATATTACCAGAATGATAAAAGCCTGTTTTTTGAAATTACAAATAAGTCCGATATTCCATTCTATCTTATTAACGGTGTTGCCAATGCTCCCGCAAGCATTACCATTGCTGCGAACTCGGTAACAAGAGTTGTGGTGAGTAAAAAAGTAACTGCACCTTTGGTATATGATGTAAGAAATGTGCTTACAGGGGAAAAAGAAGTTCTGAAGGTAGAGTTGAAATATTAAAACTTTTCTTTAGCCAGTTTAAGTATATCATCATCTTTTACAACAGGCCTGATACGGAAAGAATACTCATACTTTTTATCAAGAAGCCGGTACTCAGGATGTATTAATGCACCCCATGAATTATCACCTCCCACACCCATCTGGCCCATATCAATATTCAGATTAACCAGGTCACGTGGCTTAACATCAACAGTATGAGTATTTGAGCTTTTCGCATCTTTTCTGTACTTTGACAATTTCCCCGGAGATTCAAAATCATCGTGAATATTATTGAGGGCAGCGAAACAAAACAGGGGATTTCCTGAAACAAGTATCCCTGTGCCATTATCATCCGTCAGTGTAATCCATCTTGTATCGGTCTTATAACCATTTTCCTGCGGACGAATATAAGGAGTATACTGATCGGCAACTGTACTTTCATAAAGACCTACATCAGCTGAAGTTTTTCTGTCAACGTAGTTTTCGTGAGGTCCGCGTCCAAGCCATTTTAGATTCGTGAACTCCTCAGGAAGTTGCATCTGCATTCCCATTCTTGGTATTTCAGGGATGTTATCTGAAATTTTCGAACACTGGTTTTTAATGATTACATCTGCCGATCCGAAAATAGTATATGAGGTAGCATAACCGGCAATTTTTTCACCCTCGGTACCTTGAATATCATAATTGAAACTTACTACTACTTTTCCTAATTCAGGTTGACTGATATTTGCTTTGGTAACAACTGTTCTTTCACCTGCCTTTTTCCATACACCCAATAATTTATCCATGCCGTAGCCATAGTCGTTATCGGTAGGTGGTCTCCAAAAATCTGGTTCCGGACCTTTTTTGATAAGTTCCTTCCCTTTAAAATTGAATGATTCCAACCGGCCACTAACCAGATCAAAAATTACCTTCATATCAATTCCGCTTACTTCCAGTTTCTTGTCAACAGTATTGGTCTGAAGCACAGCAAGATCATCACGTTTTGCCATAACGGGTTTCCCTTCCGCAGGCAGCTTAAACTGTGCAGAAGCATAAACATGATTTTCCGGAACATAATTCCATTCATCACTTCTCGATACTCTTATGTTAAGAAAATATTCAGCGCCATGAACAGGATCAATTTTTTCAAAAGGAAGAAGAATAGATAGTTCTGCTTTTGGTTTAAAAGCCGGGATTGGAACTTTTCCTGATTGAATAACACTGCCATCTGAAACAATTTCCCATTCAAAATTAAACTCCGACAGGTTTGTAAAATCATACTTGTTTTTAACTTTAATCATTCCGGTATTCAGATCAACTGGTGTAAAACCAACATACTGATATACCTTTTTTACTTCATTCAGCCCCGGGTGACCGGTTCTGTCGGGCCAGACAAGTCCGTTCAGGCAGAAATTACCATCGCTTGGCATACCTTCATCTCCATAATCACCACCATAGGTCCAGAATTTTTCGCCATTTTCATTTGTCTTAAGAAGGCCCTGGTCAACCCAATCCCAGATAAATCCACCCTGCAGTTTCGGATATTTTTCAATTACATCCCAATAGTCCTGAAGATTACCGGTTGAATTACCCATTGCATGGGCATATTCGCACATTATCAGTGGTCTGTCACTCATTGGATCTTTTGCATACGACTCGATATATTCAATTTTCGGATACATCGGGCACCAGATATCTGTATGTCTTTCAGTAGTATTAGTACTCTTTTCAGCACGTTCATACTGGACCGGTCGGGTTGCATCTCTTCCTTTAATCCATTTGTAACCATTCAGAAAATTGTTACCGTCACCGGCTTCATTTCCCATTGACCAAATAATAACAGCCGGATGATTCTTATCCCTCTCAACCATACGCTGCATCCTGTTCAGATGAGCCGCTGCCCATTCAGGTTTATCGGCAATTGTTACGTCTTTATTATAACCAATGCCATGCGACTCGATATCTGCCTCATCTACAAGATACAATCCATATTTATCGCACATCTCATACCATAACTCCTGCTGCGGATAATGTGAAGTCCTGACAGCATTGATATTATTACTCTTCATCATCCTGATATCCTTCAATATTGTTGCCTCATCAATAACATGCCCTGTAATTTCATTATGCTCATGCATATTTGTCCCCTTAATGAGAATTGCCTGGCCATTTATAAGAAGTTGTGAATTAATAATTTCCACTTTTCTGAATCCAATTTTTGCGCTGACTGATTCTAAAATGTTCCCATCTTTATTTTTTAGGCTTAAGACCAGTGAATATAGATTTGGCTTTTCAGCAGACCACTTTTTAATATCCGGAAAAATTTTTGAAAAACCAACTGATGCCTTACCCTCTGTTAATTTCACATCTTTTGATTCTGTGAAAAGTTTCTGAGCCCCATCATATAGCGATGCATCAACAACAAAGTCATTCTCATTTACAGCTAAGCTTTTTAAAGAGACATCAAGCTCAAGGAGACCGTCATTGTAACTATTCTCAAGGTCGCCGACTGCAAAGAAGTCAGAGATATATGTTTTGGGCCGGGCATGAAGAAATACACTTCTCTGTATTCCACTCAACCTCCAGAAATCCTGATCCTCAAGATAGCTCCCATCACACCACCTGTATACTTCTACAGCTACAGAATTATTTCCTCCCTTAAGAAATTTCGTGATGTTAAATTCCGCAGGCACTTTACTATCCTCACTATAGCCGACAAGCTGCTCATTTACCCAGACATAAAATGCCGAACTAACCGCGCCGAAATGAAGAAAGACCTCTTTACTTTTCCACTCTGATGGTACAATAAACTCTCTTTTGTAAGAGCCTACCGGGTTCCATTCGTGATGAATATAGGGTGGATTCTTTTTATATGGAAAATTGCTATTAACGTAAATCGGAACATCATATCCCTTCATCTGCCAGTTTGAAGGCACTTCAATATCTTTCCAGTCGCGAGTATCATAATCATCCTTGAAAAACCAAAAGGGCCGCTGATCGGGCGATTTGACCCAATTGAATTTCCATGTTCCGTCAAGAGAAAGATAATCAGGGGAATTCGTTTTTATTGACTCAAGTGCACTCTGTTCATCAGGGAAACTGATTAGAGTTGTATGCGGATCCTCCCTGTTCTGATTAAACATTTCAGGGTTTTCCCAGTCACGGGGTTCCTTTTCGGTGAAAGCTACGCCTTCATATTTACTATACCTTTTACATGCTGAAAATGACAAGGCGATCATTAGGATATAAAATAATATTCTCTTCATAATATTTTGAATAATTAACGGAGATAAAGTTAATAAAAAATGATATTGAAACAACAGATCATTCCATCCATACATAAAGGACCAAAAGAGGAACCATGATCTAGGTGATACCTAATAATTTTTCTACAATCAAAATATCATTTTGTGAATTGACATTCATGAAGGCTTTTCTGGTTTCTTGTGAATCTTCTAATTCCATATAGCTAACATTCAGTCGCTTAATAAATTCCCGTACCGCATATTCCTTCTCCAAACCCAGATAATCTTCAAGAATTTCAGAAACAGAAACATTGTAGATCGCATGTAATGGTTCGATGTTTCGATTTATCCGCGGAATTAAAACATCACATTTTATGCTTTGATAATACTCTATCTGTTTCAGGATAAAGGTTCTGTTGAGGAGTGGCATATCTCCGGCAAAAACGAACAGCACTTCTTTTGAAGATGCTTTTAATGCAGCGTGAATCCCACCTAAAGGTCCAACATTCAAAAACTTATCGCTGACAAGTTTGAAATTGGTGTATTCTTTAAATTCTTCCGGAGAGTTTGTAACAATGATTATCTCATCGAAAATATTCCTGATTGTATCTATTATCCTGAAAATAATTGCCTTCCCGCCAATAACAATGTTTGCTTTCGTTATGCCATTAAATCGCATGTTGGCACCTCCGGCCAGGATTACCCCTGAAATATTGCGAGCCATCAGAACAATTCCGTTATTACACCATTCTTATCAATATCGTTATCCCATTTTATTATATTCTCAACACTTTGCTCCGGCATATTCATTCTGATTCGCCATTCAACAGGAAAATAGTTATTCACCCTTTTGCCGATATTATTGACGAATCCCAGATTAACATCTTTGAATGTCACAATATTCCAGCCTTTTACTGCATCATGAAGTGTGAAATTATCGCGTCTCAGGTACGAAATTGCCTCTTTAAGATTTATTTTTTCCTGAGAAAAAGCATCCTTTCTTAATTGGTTCGATAAAGCGAGCTCATGCGACGGCAGATAATCGTTTTTCTTCACAACAAATATTTTTGTCCCGGCTTTAACAATCTTCAGATTCTGAAAAAGGTGAAGGTAATCATCCATGCCACATGGAACAGCAAAAACCTCATCTCCCCATCTGAGAACTCTGTCATTTGAAAAACGGGTCCATCTGTCTACAACTTCAAGGTCTGCTTTGCCAGGTTTCAGTTCAGAAATCCCCGGGTTCCTTATAGGTTTTTTTTCCTGTTTACCGGTTTTCCTTATAACTGAAATAAAGAAGCCTTCTCCCCTCACCTTATAAGGATAAAAACCATAACCATAAATTCCCTGGTAATCGATTTCTGTAATTCCTTTAAATTCAGCAATATTCAAGCGGACAATTTCTGCTTCATGTTTGCCAATGAGCCATTTAATGTTTTCTTCATTCTCACAAGGATTAAATGAGCAGGTACTGTAAATGAGAATCCCGTTTTCTTTCAAAGCCGGCCAGATATCCATAAGTATCCGTTTCTGTCTTTCAGAACAATGAGCAGTATTTTCTACCGACCATTCGTTAATTGCCACATTATTCCTGAACATCCCTTCCCCGGAGCATGGAGCATCAACAAGTATGATATCAAAATACCCTGATAATCTTCCAAATACAGCCGGGTCATTCTGTGTCACTAATGTATTTCCTGAACCCCATTTTGTGACTATTTCAGCCAGAATCGCAGCTCTTGACCTGATTACTTCGTTAGCGACCAGCAAGTTGCCCGGACCAATTATTTCCGACAGATGAGTACTCTTTCCTCCGGGAGCCCCGCACAGATCGAGCACCCGGATATCTTCCAGCGATCCTGCTGTCTGCCTGATAGCCTGTTCCAGGAACATACCTGAGGCCTCCTGTGGGTAATAACAACCTGAATGAAAAAGCGGATCAAAAGTATAGGATGGTCTGCTTCGGAGGTAATAACCATTCCCGCACCAGGGAACCTGTTCTCCATTTTTCGGTATAGATTTCCACTTTGCAGGATTAATACGGATACTTACAGGAGAAGGCTCAGCCAGTGACTTCAGAAGAGCCTCACTGTCAATATATTTCTGATTAATAATTCTTTGTTTAAAACCTTCCGGAAACATATGATTTCTACTATATTAATTGTTACAGTTTCCTCTGCGGCACTCTGCGTATCCTTTGTGATCTCTGCGTTAAAAAAAAAGTCCAACTATTTAAAAAAGCTTATAGTTTTTCAGATGAACTTTCACTATTCTTATTATACCTCTTCCAGAGATAAAAAACCGGGATGCCCAAAAGAACAATTCCTAAACCCGGAAAAGTATAATTCGGTTTATATATTAACAGAATAACCATAATGCTAAAGGTGGTCAGGATATAAATTGCAGGTATAAGCGGGTAGCCAAATGCTTTATAGGGCCTGGGGATATCAGGTCGTTTTACCCTGAGAACAAATATAGCCAGAATTGTTAAGGTAAAGAATATTAAAACAGCAAAGATCACATAATCAAGAAGATTACTGTATGTCCCTGATAAACATAATAATACAGCCCATACACCTTGAACAGCAAGCCCAAAGCCAGGCACTCCTTTTTTATTAATTTCACCCACCTTCCTGAAAAACAGACCATCTTTTGCCATGGCGTAATATACTCTTGGACCTGCCATAATAAGACCATGGTTACAACCAAAGGTGCTGACCATAATAAATATTGCCATAATAATTGCAGCATAATCTCCAAAGACAACGCTCATTGCAGATGTCGCTACCCTGTCGTCGGTAGCAAACTGAATCCCACGGCTTAAAGCATCTGCACCATCGGGAGATCCCGATAGAGGAAGAACTTTGATATAGACGAAGTTAGTGAGCATATATATTACTGAAACAATGAACGTTCCAAAGAAAAGGCTTAAAGGAACATTCCTTTTCGGATTAATAACCTCACCTGAAATATATGTAACATTATACCAGGCATCTGCAGCAAATAAGGAACCAACCAGAGCAGTTCCTATTGCTGCTATCAGGGCAAATCCTACAAGAGGTATTATCTGGTTATCAGTACCAACCTGACTTGCCTGCCAGAAAACCTCCTTATTGATTTCCAGAGAATTAATGTTTTTTGTTGCCAGAAATCCTATCGCAATAAAACCGAAAAGAGCTATAACTTTAGTTGATGAAAAAATGTTAGCTACTGTCTTGCCAGTTACTATTCCCCTGGTATTAAGCCAGGTTAGAAATGAGATCATAGCGATGGCAATAACCATTGTACTGTTGATTTTCAAAGGACCCAGATGCAATAAAATATTCTTTTCAGAAATCCATGGGAAAAGAACCCCGCTGAATTTGGCAAATGCCACAGCAACAGCAGCGATCGATCCACACTGAATTACGAGAAAAGTTGTCCAGCCAAAGAGAAATCCGAGCAATGGGTGGTAAGCTTCCTTCAGATAGACATACTGGCCACCTACATGTGGCATCATTGAAGCAAGCTCTCCATAGCTTATTGCTCCGATAACAGTTATTACACCTGTAATAAGCCAGACCACCATCAGCCATCCGGGAGATCCAACATTCCTGGCTATGTCAGCACTCACAATAAAGATCCCGGAGCCGATCATTGCTCCGGCAACAATCGAAATTCCGTCGAAAAGGTTAACACGTTTCTGAAGGAGATGGTTTTCTGACTGCATCATTTCAAATTATATCCGGTAAAAATAATTAATCAAATGAGACTATTGATAACATTGTTTTGATTCGGTCAAAAAATGATTAAATTTGTTTTTGCCCTGAAATCACTGTGATAAAAATATATGAGAGCAATTAATTATTTGGCGCTATTGTGTAGCGGGGTTTCTTCCCAGGTGGCATGTCAAGCTCAAGATAATTCGAAGGATCGTCCTAACATCATACTATTAATGGCAGATGATTTGGGATGGGGTGATGTAGGCTTTAACGGTAATATTGTGATTAAAACACCGGGTTTGGACCAGATGGCTTCCGAAGGGATGGTGTTCGAGCGTTTCTACGCCGGTTCTGCCGTTAGTTCGCCAACACGAGGAAGTTGCATTACAGGACGTAATCCTTTTAGGTATGGAATCTATTTTGCCAACGAAGGAATGATTAAAAAAGAGGAAATTACCCTTTCCGAGGTAGCTATAAAAATCGGGTACACAACCGGACATTTTGGGAAATGGCACCTCGGGACTTTTTCAACAACTGTCCCCGATGGACGCAGAGGGGGATCGGGAGAAGCATATAGTCCTCCATGGGAGAATGGATTTGATCAGTGTTTTTCTACCGAGCAAGCAGTGCCGACATGGAATCCTATGAAAAACCAACCATTTGAAAACCCCACAAGATACTGGACAGGACCGGGGAAATATGCTTCCGGGAACCTGGAAGGAGACGATTCGAGGGTGATTATGGACAGAGTGATCCCATTTATTGGCAATGCTGCTAAAAGTAATACCCCATTTCTTGCGGTTGTTTGGTTTCATACCCCCCATAGTCCTGTCGTAGCAGGGCCTAAATACCTTGAAATGTATAAACAGTATGACGAAAATAAGCAACATTACTATGGCTGTATTACCGCCATGGACGAACAAGTTGCAAGGCTGCGTAATGAACTAAAACGACTAAAAATAGACGATAATACCTTGGTTACATTCTGTTCTGATAATGGACCGGCAGGGGAAGGTGGAGGAACAAAACAATACGCCGGAGAACGTCAACAAGGAGTAACCGGTGGATTTCGAGGGAGAAAAGGCTGCTTGTATGAAGGAGGACTCAGAGTCCCCGGAATTATTGTTTGGCCTTCGCGTATTAAGGGTGGCCAGCGCACTCAATTTCCGGCGGTGACCTGCGATTACTTTACTACCATACTCGGTTTATGGGGATTTGAATTACCCAAACGTCCTTACGATGGAATAAATCTGATGCCCGCCATCGACGGAAAAATGATGAAACGTCCCGGATTTATAGGCTTCCAGATACCTACACAGATATCAATGGTGACGCAAAATTATAAATTAATAGCTCCTGATAAAAAAGAATTTGAGTTATTTAATCTTGTAGAAGACAAATATGAGCAAAAAAATATTGCGGCAGCTCACTCTGACTTGGTTGAACAAATGAAGAAAGAACTGCTTCAATGGGTTGAATCATGCAAAAATAGTGATAATGGTGGCGATTATAAAGACAATGAGGATTAAACGTCATTGCACTTTTGTTACATCACGAACTTTTAGTTTAAACACTATATGAAAAAACACCTTGCAATAGAAGAGGTTTTTGGGTTCAAACCATAAACTGCAATTTAGTTAACAAAAGGAACTTCTTTCCCCGTAAGCCTTACCCTTCCTGTAAGCGCCTGCGTAAACTGCGGATCGAGATATTCTTTGAACCCGGGTTGTTTGCCGCCAACTGAAACAATAAAATACCCTGGTTCAATTACCCTCTTATCCTTACTATTAATAATTGAGAACTGTCTTGGCACCAGGGTGAATTCAACCTCTTTACTTTCACCAGACTTCAATGATATCCTTTTAAACCCTTCAAGCTGACGGATAGGTCTGGGAGTGGAAGCCTTCTCATCAGAAAGGTAAAGTTGAACAACCTCTTCCCCAAAAACTTTCCCGGAATTTGTGACCGTGACTTTTACTTTAATAATTTCACCGGCAACAGCTTTTTCAGGTATTGATAAGTTACTATAGGTGAAGGTTGTATAACTTAGCCCGTAACCAAAGGGATAAAGTGGCTCCCGGGTAAAGAACCTGTAGGTTTTTCCGGTCATATCATAGTTTTCAAACGCGGGGATCTGATCAATTGATTTGTAGTATGTTACAGGTAACCGTCCAGCTGGATTATAATCACCAAAGAGAACATCAGCCACTGCATTACCTCCCTGTTGTCCGCCATAACCCGCGAGCAATATTACAGCCGCTTTCTCCTGGGCTTTGTTTACCGATAATGCCCCTCCGCTTGTAAGTACAACGATTACAGGTTTTCCTGTTGCAGTAACAGCATCGAGTAGCTGCTCCTGAGCAGCAGGAAGATTGAGATTTGTGCGGTCGCCTCCGGTAAATCCTTCAATCCTGATCGCCATCTCCTCCCCTTCCAGCCGTTGTGATAAACCAAGAACCAGAACTACCGCATCAGCTTCTTTTGCAACTGCCAGAGCTTTTTCCACAAGACCAACACGTGGTCTTGCCCAGAGAAGCTTCATATCAGCATCACCTGCATAGTTGCGGTATAAAACTTCAACTTTGTATTTTATTCCTGCTTTTAGCTCAACAGCTTTCTCCTTGTGAAAAGCATGGTGATCTCCTTTGTAAGAAAGGAATTTCCCCCCTTCGAACAAAATGTCAAATCCCGAGGAGCCCCATGAACCCAGGTAATAAGTTCCGCTTTCAGGCGGTACAAGCCATGTTGTCCATTTAATCCCGAAATCATCATCGGGCATATCCTGTCGTGGAGAAAGATGCTCCCAATAAAAATCGATATTATCATCAACCCGTGTAAATAGAGGTTCGCCCTTCATCTCACGATTGTTGTAGTATTCTCCAAAAACTCCCTGCTTTCCATCTTCTGTTAAAAGATAACGTGATGGGATCGGTGTAAGATTATGAATGCCATCTGCCAGATCGCTTCCTTCAGCATAAATAACTTTTGTATCAGGTGCAACCTTATTTGTTATACCTCTCAGAATAGTGACAGGATCTTTGGGTATACCGTTATAATTTCCAATAAGTGATTCAAAATTATCAGCATTAGGGCCGATTACCGCAATTGTTTTAATTTCTTTAGAAAGAGGAAGTACATTGTTCTCATTCTTAAGGAGGACAATTGATTTTTGAGCAGCTTCACGTGAAAGTGTATTATTGTAATCGGAACAATTGACAAAGAAAGGTATCTGTGCGTATGTGACAATTTCATCGGGATCGAACATACCAAGTTTAAATCTTGCAGTGAAAATTCTTTTAACAGCTACATCAATGTCAGCTTCCGTAAGCAAGCCTCTCTCTATAGATGTCATAAGGTTTTTGTAATCTGACCCACATTCAAGGTCTGTGCCGGCTTTTACAGCCTGGGCCGCAGCTTCAGCAGGGTCTTTTGCAAAATTGGTGAATTTATAAAAGTCTGATATGGCTCCACAGTCTGAAACAATATAACCTTTGAAGCCCCATTCATTACGCAGTATACCATATAATAGAGGGTTAGCACAGCACGGAAAATCCCTGAACATGTTATAGGCTCCCATCACTGAGTATACCCCGGCATCCATTACAAGGGTACGAAAAGCGGGAAGATATGTCTCCCTGAGATCTGATTCACTTACCTTGGCATTGAAAGAATGTCTTAGCGGTTCCGGACCTGAATGTACGGCATAATGTTTTGCCGTAGCAACAACTTTAAGATATTTTGGATCGTCACCCTGAAGACCTTTTACAAACTCGAGTCCCATTCTACCTGTAAGATATGGATCCTCGCCATAAGTCTCATGACCTCTTCCCCATCGCGGATCACGGAAAATATTGATATTAGGCGACCAGAATGTAAGTCCCTGGTATATGCCTGTTTTGCCTCTTCGTTGGAACTCATGAAATTTTGCCCTTGCCTCATCTGAAATGGCATTTGCCACATTGAACATCAAATCTTCATCCCACGAGTTAGCAATTGTAATTGACTGTGGAAAAACTGTGGCATAACCAGCTCTTGCAACACCGTGCAAAGCTTCATTCCACCAGTTGTAAGCCGGAATACCCAAACGGGGGATTGCCGGTGCAGTGTAGACCAGCTGGTCAGCTTTTTCCTTAATAGTCATCCTCGAAATCAGGTCAACCACTCTCTCTTCTGTGGAAAGTGCCGGGTTTTGAAATGCATATTTGTATACAGGTTGCTGTGCTGAAGCAACATAACAGGTTGTAATAAAATTTACAAGCAGAATTAAGTACAATACCTTTTTCATCGTAAAATCATTTTTAAAGGATTGACAAAGTATAAAAAAACCACCGGATATGAAAAGAAAATTTATTCTTTACAACTTGAGCATAATGTAAACTCTGTCTTATCTTAGAGATCGTTTTCCCCCTTCACATAACCGAAGTTGGCAAGTATCCCGCCATCAACATAGAGAATGTGCCCGTTTACAAAGTTGCTGGCTTTTGATGCAAGAAAGAGAGCTGCATTTGCAACATCCTCCGGTTCGCCCCATCTGCCTGCCGGCGTGCGGGTCATAACAAGGTCATTAAAAGGATGCCCATTTTCGCGTATGGGAGCAGTCTGAGAGGTGGCGATATAACCCGGACCTATTCCATTTATCTGAATATTGTACTTCGCCCATTCACATGTCATATTCTGAGTGAGGAGTTTCAGTCCACCTTTTGCAGACGCATAAGCCGAAACAGTGTTTCGTCCATATACACTCATCATCGAACACATATTGATGATCTTACCGCTACGTTTTTTAATCATGTTAGGAGCCACACGTTTTGAAATAATAAGTGGCGCTACCAGATCAACGTCAATTACCTGCTTATAGTCAGAAATTGCCATTTCAAGTATTGGAATCCTCTTGATAATGCCGGCATTATTTACAAGAATATCAATAGTGCCTACTGATTTTTCAATCAGGCTAATTCCCTTATCAACATCTTTTTCATCGGTAACATTGAATTTCAGAGTAAATACATCGAGCCCTTGCTTATTAAAGCTCTCTTTGCAGCTCAGAAGCTTATCATCCTGCAGGTCGTTAACACACACTTTTGCACCGGCCCTGGCAAGTAACAACCCAACTGCTAATCCAATACCGTGTGTGCCCCCGGTTACGAGGGCAACTTTTCCTGTGAGATCGAATAAGTCTTTCATATAGAATCTTTAAAATAACACATAAATAAAAAGAATTCGTCTGCATATTTTTTTACCCCTATTCCGATAGCTATCGGGACCCCCAAGGGGGGTTTGGGGGTCCTTACTTCAGCGTGTCCGGCATCCTCACATCCATGTCTCCGTAGTTGAGGTTCTCCCCTGCCATTCCCCAGATAAATGTATAATTTGAGGTGCCTGCTGCACTATGTATGCTCCACGATGGAGACAGAACAGCCTGTTCGTTTTTCATCCAGATGTGCCTCGTTTCATCAGGGTCTCCTATGAAATGACAAATTGCCTGCTGCTCAGGTACTTCAAAATAAAAATATGCCTCCATCCTACGATTATGAGTATGAACCGGCATAGTGTTCCAAACGCTGCCTGGTTTTAATTCGGTCATCCCCATCTGCAACTGGCATGTTTCAATTACGCTGTTAACAAGTAACTTATTCACAGTCCTGTGGTTTGAAGACTCCATGTTTCCAAGAACAACAACCTCAGCATCGGCAAGTGTTACTTTTTTTGATGGATATGCATGATGCGCTGGCGCTGAATTAATATAAAGCTTCGCTGGTTTTTTTGCATCAACCGACTTAAAAACGACATCCCGTGTACCTTTTCCAAGGTATAGAGCTTCTTTAAATCCAATTTTATAGGTTTTTCCTCCCGCATCAATAACAGCGCCTCCCCCAACATTAATTATACCCATTTCCCTTCTGTCAAGAAACTGCTCCGCTTTTAGTTCATCGGCTGTTTCCAGTTTTAATTGTTTTTTTACCGGCATTGCCCCACCGACTATGTACCTGTCGTACATCGAATAAACCAGGGATATTTCATCATGAATTAATACATTTTCAATTAAGAATTCCTTCCTTAGCTTGTCGGTTCCATAATTCATAAAATCATCGGGATGTGCTGCGTAACGAAGTTCTAGTTTCATAATATCTTAATTTAACAAAAATTTCAAAAAATAAATGGCGTCAGGCGACTGGCGTCAGGCGTCAGGTTTAAGATGTAATATGTTTTAGGCATATACTGCAGCCAGTAGCCTGTAGCCTGTTGCCTGTTGCCCGTTCACAGTATTCCCTTATCTATCAGCCTCGTAATCTCTGTTCCTGCCATAAGAAATCCGCCAACTCCATATACCTCTGTCATTTCCTTTGTAACAGCTTTTGGATCAGCTCCTATAGGTTGAATAAATCCGACTTTCCCGTCGGGCCATACTGATGTTACCATTGATTTCCATCCTTTTACGATTGCAGGAAGATATGTCTCTTTATCGAGATACCCGTTATTCACACCCCAGGCGAGTCCGAATACGAAGAATGTTGTTGCGCTCATTTCAGGATTCGGATAGCTTTCAGGGTCCAAAAGACTGGCATGCCAAAATCCGTCTTCAGATTGTAGTGAAAGAAGTTTTACAGCCATCTCCTTAAATATTGTTACAAAATAATCCTTATGCTCATATTTAGCAGGAAGCTCCCTTATTATAATCGGTAGACCGGCAAACACCCAGCCATTACCTCGTCCCCAGAATACTTTCGCACCGTTTGCCTCCTTCTTAGTAAAATAATTCGAATCCCTGAAATAGAGATGCTCATCTTTATCATACAAATAGTCAGTTGTAAACTTATATTCCTGGTACAAGAAGTCGAGATATTTTTTCTTTCCGGTAACATTCGCCATTTTAGCCCATACTGTTGGAGCCATAAAGAGCGCATCGCACCACGACCATCTCTGCTGTGACGAGTATTCTTTTGTTTTAACGAACAGAAGTTCTCCCTTTGACGGATATTTCATTATCTGATCAAAATAAGCTCGCATTGGCTTTATCATGTTTTTGTCTTTATACTTCCTGAACAACTCAATATAGGCCTGACCAACACAATAATCATCAGCATGGTATTTGCGAAGAGGATTTTCATTAATATTATATGTCCAGTTGAGTTTCCCCGAAATTTCTTTCAGCCATTCATAATACGAATCATTGCCGGCTATCCCTGCCCATTCAACCATACCTGAATATAAAGCTGCATTAGTCCATTCTCCGGGAGCATGCGTGAGAGGTGTTCTGACCTGCCAGTCTGCCACTGCTTTAAGCACAGTTTTGATATCGGTTTTATTGATATCAGGTTTAAATGAAGAGATATTTTGCCCCTGTGAATAGACTGAATAAGAGCTGATTAATAGAACGACTAATAAAAGACCCCTTTTGATTTTCATTTTTTTCAATTTTAAATATGTAAGTTTTCAGTTTAAACAAAAATACATTCTTTGGCGGGAAAGACAATTTATTTCTTTTTCATTTTCCTCCTGAATGAGCTGTGAAAGTATTAAATAATGTTAAACACTTAATATATTTCTTGATTAATTGAATTGAAATTCATAATTTCGTGATCGTTAACGAAACAAATTTTTCAAATTTATATAATTTTATAACCCCAAAGAAAAATATGAAACCATTTATTAATGAAAATTTTCTTCTCGGTAGTAAAACTGCTGAGAAACTTTACCATAAATATTCTGAAAATCTGCCGATTGTTGATTTTCACTGTCACCTCTCTCCTTCTATGATAGCTGAGGACCATCAATTCGGCAATCTTACACAAGCCTGGCTCGAAGGTGATCATTATAAATGGAGAGCAATGAGAACCAACGGCATCAACGAGATGTATTGTACAGGAAATGCATCGGACCCGGAGAAATTTAAGAAATGGGCAGAAACGGTCCCGGCCACAATTGGTAACCCTTTATATCATTGGACTCATCTTGAACTTGCCAGGTACTTCAATATTACTGAACTGCTTTCCCCATCTACGGCATCAGCGATATATGAGAAAGCATCCGCAATGCTTCAGACCAAAGAATTTACCACACAGGCTTTGATAAGAAAGATGAAAGTTGAAGTGATTTGTACCACTGATGATCCAACTGATACACTTGAACATCACCGTAAACTTAAAGGATCTTTTGAAGTAACTGTTTTGCCAACCTGGCGTCCGGATAATGTAATCAAGACTGAAGACCCGAAAAAATTTAAAATATACATTCAGAAACTTGAACAAACAAGCGGGGTTGAAATAAAGAACTTTGATGCTCTTGTTGAAGCTCTCGATAACAGACATAAATTTTTTCATGAAACAGGAGGTCGGCTTTCCGACCATGGTCTTGAAAGATTTTATTTTACATCGTTTAATGCATCAGAGGTTGATAAAATATTAAAGAAGCTTATGCATGGCAAAACAATTTCTTCAGATGAAGCTGAAAAATATAAAACAGCTGCTATGCTTGAACTTTGCAAAATGAACAATAAAAGAGGCTGGACACAACAATTTCATGTTGGTGCTATGAGAAACAATAATGCCCGTATGTTTCGCCAAATGGGTCCCGATACCGGATGGGACTCAATAGGCGTTTCACAGGATGCTTTAAAAATGTCGAAGTTCCTGAGTGCCCTTGATGATACTGAACAACTCGCAAAAACAATACTCTATAATCTTAATCCTGCTGATAATGAGATGATGATTGCAATGGCAGGGAATTTTAATGATGGTTCATCGGCCGCTAAAGTACAATATGGTCCTGCATGGTGGTTCCTCGATCAAAAAAGCGGTATGGAGAAACACATGAAAGACCTTTCAGCCCTTGGGCTTATGAGAAGATTTATCGGTATGGTCACGGATTCCAGAAGCTTCCTCTCCTACCCACGTCACGAGTATTTCAGACGGCTGGTATGTAATTATGTTGGAAAAGAAGTTGAAAAAGGACTTATTCCTGATGAGGAGGAGTTATTGAAGCCTCTAATTGAGGGGATCTCTTACAGAAATGCAAAAGATTATTTTGGGTTTAATAAGTAAATTTTTATAACAACATATATGAACGATTTAAACTTAAAAGACAAGGTAGCAGTTATCACAGGAGGGGCCGGTATTATCTGCTCAACCATGGCTAAATCACTTGCTGCACAGGGTGTTAAGACAGTAATCCTTGACCTCAATATAGAGGCAGCAGTTGCTGTGGCAAAAGAGATAGAAAAAGAGTTTGGCACACCATCTATGGGTGTCTCAGCAAGCGTTTTAGACAAAAAATCACTCGAAGCTGCTAAAAAAGAGATACATGCTAAATTCGGTCCTGTTGATATTCTGGTAAACGGAGCAGGCGGAAATTCACCTGCTGCTACGACAAAAATTGAAAAGATGGATGGTACGGAAACAGAAAACCTTGAAGATACTTTTTTCGGACTACAGATCGAAGGATTTGATAAGGTGTTTGACCTTAATTTTAAAGGTACGGTGATTCCATCAATGGTTTTCGCGACTGACCTGATTAAGAAAAAATCAGGGGTCATTCTAAATATATCTTCCATGAACTCATACAGACCGTTGACCAAGATCGCTGCTTATTCTGCAGCCAAGGCAGCTGTTAATAATTTCACACAGTGGCTGGCAGTACACTTCTCAAAAACAGGAGTCAGGGTTAATGCAATAGCTCCGGGGTTTTTGCTCACAAATCAGAACAGGTTCCTTCTTATTGATGAAAAAACCGGAGGACTTACTGCCAGAGGGAAAAAAATCATAAACGGCACACCTATGGAACGTTACTGTATCCCGGAAGAACTAACCGGTACTGTTATTTATCTGGTTTCTGACCTTTCAAAGTTTGTTACAGGAGTGGTCATTCCTGTGGATGGTGGGTTTAGTGCTTATAGTGGTGTATAAACGATAAACGATAAAAAGATGGCGAAGAATGTGATAGTAGCACAATCCGGCGGACCATCGCCGGTTATTAATAGTTCATTACGGGGAATAATTGAGACATGCAGGATGTTTCCTGATAAGTTTGGAAAAGTTTATGGCGGATGGCACGGTATTGAGGGAGTTTTGAATGAGGAGCTTCTTGATCTTTCGGCTCAGAAAGAAGAGGAGATCGCTCTGTTAAGAAACACTCCTGCCGCCGGAAGTATCGGTACTTGCCGTTACAAACTTAAAGATAAGCAGCAGAAGGATTTTCAGAGAATCATGGAGGTCTTTAAAGCTCATAACATTGGTTACTTTTTCTACATCGGCGG
The DNA here is from genome assembly GCA_026391555.1 of Bacteroidia bacterium. Taxonomy (GTDB): domain Bacteria; phylum Bacteroidota; class Bacteroidia; order Bacteroidales; family VadinHA17; genus LD21. The sequence goes on from JAPLEB010000110.1 coordinate 42,435, forward strand.
TAACGACTCGCAACATACTGCTTTTAAAGTTAGTGAAATGGCTAAGACAAGAGGTCTTGACCTTATAGCTGTAGGAGTGCCCAAAACAATAGATAATGATCTGGGTGACAATGAATTTACACTTATTGATCACACACCTGGATACGGAAGTGTTGCAAGATACTGGTCGCATATTATCCAGAATGCCAATGAAGAAAACATGGGCTCTGCTCCTGCTGATCCGGTACTGGTAATTCAGGCAATGGGTCGCAAGATCGGGTATATTCCTGCATCCGCGAGGCTGGCAGATCCTGAAAGAAAGATGCCATTACAGATATATCTGGCTGAATCAAAGGTATCTATCGATGCGTTGGTTGATAATGTCAATGATCAATTAAAACGCGACAAAAGATGCATTGTGGTGATTAGTGAAGGGTTTGATGTTGGAGGTATTGGAGAGGTGAAAGATGCTTTTGGTCATACCTCCTTCGGGTCGAGCCAGAACTCAGTATATCAGACTGTTGTTAATTATCTTAACAGTAAGGGTTTGAAAGCGAGAGGCGCTGCCAGAGGTCAGGTAATGGGAACTGATCAACGCCATACAACTGCTTATGCCTCCATTGTAGACCTTGATGAAGCCTATAAGGTCGGTCAGAAAGCAGTGGAAATAGCTTCCAAAGGTGAAAATGGATGGATGGCTACAATACTAAGGGATCCGGGGTTCATATATAATATAAGGTATGATAAGGTTCCTCTTGAAAAAGTGGCGCTTTCCGAAAGAACCTTCCCTGAAAAATGGATTGCGCCATGCAGATATGACGTTACAGATGAATTCCTGGCTTATGTCAGACCTCTTATCGGTGAAGACTGGCCATCTGTTCCAATGATAAACGGGAGGCAGAGGTTTTCCAGACTTGAAATGAAATTTGCAGCCAAAAAACTGCCCGAGTATAAACTTGAAGCCTACGAAAAACAGTGATTAAAATTCTTCTGACTTCAGACTTCTGACTTTAAACTTTTGTCTTTTAACTTTTATCTTTTGTCTTAAATATTATGAATCCACACGAACAATTACTTGGCCTTAAGCCTGAAAAAGAGTTTTTTATCGGGATAGATTCCGATGGATGTGCATTTGATACCATGGAGATTAAGCAGAAAGAGTGCTTCTGCCCCAACTTCATCAAATATTTCAAAATGCAACCGGTCTCGAAATATGCCCGCGAGACCTGGGAGTTTGTGAACCTTTATTCCACTTACAGGGGATGCAACCGTTTTCTTGCTGTGAATGAGACTCTCAGGCTTCTGGCAACACGTCCAGAGATTAAGGCAAGGAATTTTACGGTTCCTTCAGCCGCCCCTCTTATTGAATGGACAAAGAAAGAGACCAAACTGGGTAATCCCACTTTAATAAAATATGCTGCAGAAGCTAACGATCCATTCATTACTCAAACTCTTGAATGGTCATTGAAAGTAAATGAGGATATAGCAAAGCTGGTTTTCGGTATTACCCCTTTTCCCTTCGTAAAGGAGTGTCTCGAAAAAATGAAGCCAAAAGCTGATGCTATGGTTGTATCACAGACACCGTTTGAAGCTCTGAAACGTGAATGGGAAGAGAACAGGATCGACCATTTTGTCAGGATGATCGCCGGGCAGGAACATGGTACAAAAGCCGAACATCTTAAGTATGCCGCAAAGGGTAAATATCCTGATGATAAGATACTTATGATCGGTGATGCTAACGGTGATCTTAAGGCAGCAAAATCCAATGGAGTACTCTTCTTTCCTATTAATCCGGGAAAAGAGGAAGCATCGTGGGAAAGACTTTATAAAGAAGGGATGGACAGGTTCTTTGCCGGAACATATATAGGAGCATACGAAGAGAAGCTGATTAAAGAGTTTGAGGCCTATCTGCCGGAACATCCACATTGGAAGTAGGCGACTTGGCTACAAGCTACTGGCTACAGGAAAAATGGTTACAACCTGAAGCCTGATGCCTGTCGCCCGTTGCCTCTTTTGAAAATTAATTACTAGTTATCATGATATACTATAAATCAGGTTCTGAAAATACAGTTTTAGGCCCAAATGACCTTGAGTTTGGACTCTATTCAGCACTCGTTAAACTTGGCCCAAGAAAAAAAGTCCTCGTCGTCCCTCCCGACTTTAGCCGTTTTCATTCAAGAGCAGGTGATCTGACCACTCTGGCCTATAATTATTATAAGGAGAGTATTAAAGATATCCTTCCCGCTCTCGGAACGCATGCACCCATGTCCGACCATGAACTGGACGAGATGTTTAAGGGTGTGCCGAAATATCTTTTCCGTATTCACAATTGGAGAAAAGATGTGGTAACAGTTGGTACAGTTCCCGGGGAATTCGTCTCAAAGATAACCGATGGTGCCATCGATTACTCCTGGCCGGCACAACTTAACAGATTGGTTTTCAATGGAGGACACGACCTCATTCTATCAGTCGGGCAGGTTGTCCCGCATGAAGTGATAGGAATGGCCAATTATAATAAAAACCTTTTTGTTGGAACAGGCGGGCAAGAAGGAATTAATAAGAGCCATTTTATCGGAGCTGTTTACGGGATGGAGAGGATAATGGGCAAAGCCAGTAACCCGGTAAGAAGTTTATTGAATTATGCTTCTGCAAATTTCACAACTCATCTGCCAATTGTGTATGTGCACACTGTAATTGGCCGTGATGATGCTGGTAAGCTCGTGATACGCGGACTATTTATCGGGGATGATGAAGAGGTTTTCAGGCTTGCAGCAGAGTTATCGATAAAAGTCAACTTTACGATGCTTGACAAACCTTTGAAGAAAGTAGTGGTTTATCTCGATCCGTCAGAGTATAAGAGCACATGGCTTGGAAACAAAAGCATTTACAGAACACGCATGGCCATGGCTGATAACGGGGAACTGATTGTTCTTGCACCCGGACTAAAAGAGTTTGGTGAGGATAAAGAGATCGACCGGCTGATCAGGAAATATGGCTACCGGGGAACACCTGCTACCTTAAAATCTTTAAGTGATAACGAAGAGCTCCGTAATAATCTGAGTGCAGCAGCTCACCTTATTCACGGAAGTTCTGAAGGAAGGTTCTCAATAACTTATTGTCCCGGTCAACTGACACGGGAGGAGATAGAATCTGTTAACTTCAAATTTCATGATCTTACCGACATGATGAAGAGATATAATCCCGGGAAATTGAAAGAGGGATTTAACAAGATGGCTGACGGAGAAGAAATATTCTACATCTCAAATCCTGCCCTGGGATTATGGACATCAAAGGAAAGACTTACGAAATAAAAGATAAAAGACAAAAGGAAAAAGACAAAAGGAAGATTGCAGAATATTATTGGAGGTTGCTTCGTCGCAGGCTCCTCGCAATGACAGGTTAAATCAAGTTGGTTCCCCTCCCTGGAGAGCCTGCCCCGCTTCGGCGGGGACAAAAGTGAAGTGAGAAATTCTCAAATAATTCCCCCTTTGAAGAGCCTGTCCCGCTTCGGCGGGAGGGCCAGGGGGATGTTAATTATCAATTTAATTAATACATTTACTTAATTATGAACAAACTATCAGACATCGGATTAATAGGACTGGCGGTAATGGGCGAGAATCTTGTCCTTAACATGGAGAGTAAAGGTTTCCAGGTTTCTGTATTTAACCGTTCAAAACAGAAAGTTGATGATTTTCTGGCAGCACGTGCCAGGGGCAAAAATATTATTGGCACCTATTCAATTGAAGACCTTGTAAGTTCTCTTGAGCATCCTCGAAAAGTTATGCTTATGATAAAAGCCGGAAGTGCAGTTGATGATATGATTGCAACACTTATCCCCCATCTTTCACCCGGAGATATTATTATTGATGGTGGGAATACCCATTTCCCTGATACTAACAGGAGAACAGCGCTTGTTGAAAGCAAGGGTCTCCTTTATATCGGAACCGGGGTTTCAGGTGGTGAAGAAGGAGCTTTATTGGGACCATCAATTATGCCAGGCGGATCGAAAACTGCATGGCCGATTGTTAAACCCATCTTTCAGGCAATCTCTGCAAAAGTCGAAGATGGTTCCCCTTGCTGCGACTGGGTTGGTGAAAATGGCGCCGGTCATTTTGTAAAAATGGTTCATAATGGGATCGAATACGGAGATATGCAGCTTATTTGCGAAGCATATCAGATAATGAGAGATTATCTCAATATGAGCGCTGATGAGATGCACCTTGTTCTGAAAGAATGGAATAAAGGAGAACTTAACAGCTATCTCATTGAAATTACCCGAGACATCCTTGCTTACAAAGACACGGACGGAAAACCGCTTGTTGATAAAATTCTTGATACAGCAGGGCAAAAAGGGACTGGAAAGTGGACAGCAGTTTCAGCTCTTGATCTTGGTATTCCCCTCACATTAATTGGTGAAGCTGTCTTTTCAAGATGTCTTTCTGCAGTAAAAAACGAACGTGTTGATGCCTCAAAAATACTTAGCGGACCTGCCTCAAAATTTACAGGCGACAAAACTAAATTCATTAATGACATTAAAGATGCCCTCTACGCATCTAAAATTGTGTCGTATGCTCAGGGTTATGCTTTGATGCAGGCAGCTGCAACAGAATATAAGTGGAAACTCAACTATGGAGGAATTGCTCTGATGTGGAGAGGTGGTTGCATTATTAGATCTGCCTTCCTTACCAAAATAAAAGAGGCTTTTGATAATAATCCAGCTATAAACAACCTCATGCTCGATCCATTCTTCAAGGAGAAAGTTGAAAAAGCTCAGACAGGATGGAGAAATGTCGTATCGGCAGCAGCAATGAACGGGATTCCTGTTCCTGCTATATCTTCAGCTCTTGGCTATTTCGATGGTTACCGTTGCGAAAAACTACCAGCAAATCTCCTGCAGGCACAACGTGACTATTTTGGAGCTCATACCTACGAAAGGACAGATAAACCACGTGGTGAATTCTTCCACACAAACTGGACCGGCCGCGGAGGAACAACCGCTTCTTCAACATATAATGTATAGTTTCCTTAACTACTAACAAACCAGAGTTTATGGCAGAAATTAAAAAAATCGGTAACTACAGGTGGACAGTCTGTGCATTGATATTCTTTGCAACGACCATTAACTACCTCGACAGACAGGTAATCGGCATTCTAAAACCGTTGCTTGAAAGTGATCTTAATATTGGTGAAGTCCAGTATGCAAACATTGTAACAATCTTTCAACTCTTCTACGGAGTTTCGATGTTACTTGCAGGAAGGCTCATTGATAAGTTCGGCACAAAAATTGGCTACGGGTTATCGGTACTTCTCTGGAGTATTGCAGCCATGGGCCATGCACTTGCCAAAGGAGTTTTCGGATTTGGATTCTGGAGAGCAATGCTGGGAATAAGTGAATCAGGTAACTTTCCTGCAGCAATCAAAACAATTGCTGAATGGTTCCCGAAAAGAGAAAGAGCTCTTGCAACCGGCATTTTTAATTCCGGCACAAATGTTGGAGCTATCCTGGCCCCGATTGCTGTTCCTGCAATAGTTATAGCATGGGGCTGGCAGGCTGCATTTATTATTACCGGAGCTATCGGTTTCTTATGGATTGTCCTCTGGTGGATCTTTTACGAACTGCCTGAAAAAAAGAGAAGCCTTGCCATTGCTGAACTGAATTATATTAAGAGTGACATTGATGAGCAAAATGAAAGTGAGAAACCTGTTCCATGGCTTCAGCTTCTGAAATTCCGTCAGACATGGGTATTCTTCATTGGAAAAGCGATGACTGATCCTATCTGGTGGTTTTACCTTTTCTGGATCCCGGGATGGCTCTCAACTGTAAGAGGTGCAGGTCTGGATATTAAATCTTTTGGTCTTCCTTTGGTGGTAATTTATACCTCTACCACAGTTGGAAGTATTGGTGGCGGATGGCTTTCATCATACATGATTAAAAAAGGTATATCTCCTTATAATGCAAGAAAATACACAATGCTTATTTTTGCACTTTGCGTAACTCCTGTATTCTTTGCCCAATCGGCAGGAGTAAGTACCTGGGGCGCAGTTGCTCTGATTAGTCTGGCAGCCTCGTCACACCAGGCATGGTCTGCAAACATTTTCACTACTGTTTCCGATTCATTCCCAAAGAGAGTGGTAAGCTCTGTAACAAGTATCGGAGGTATGGCTGGAGCTATTGGAGGTGCATTTGTTTCAATTCTTGCCGGTCAAATTCTTAACTTTTTCAAGAAAGCCGGACATATTGAAACAGGATACACTGTAATGTTCACAATTGCAGCCTGTGCCTATATACTTGCATGGCTAATAATGTTTGTTTTAGCCGCACCAAAAAATAAGAAAGTTGTTATAGAATAAGAAAGATGGAAGTCGGAAGTCGGAAGTCGGAAGTGAAAATTCATAAGTATTGGTTCTTACTTCAGTCTTCCGGCTTTAAACTTCTAACCTAATTATTAAGTATCTGTCATGCCTCAAAAAAAAGCGAGAATTAAAGATATTGCATTGCTTGCAGGCGTATCTATTGGCACGGTTGACAGGGTCATCCATAACAGAGGTGAGGTTGCAGAGAAAACAAGAGTTAAGGTCCGGCGAATTCTGAAAGAGACAAACTATTCTCCTAACGTAATGGCTCAGGTGCTGAAATTGAAAAAACGGTTTAACCTGGTTTCGTTACTTCCTGAACCCACAATCGACAACCCTTTCTGGCAAAAACATCCTCTTGGAATGATGAGAGCAGTTGAGGAACTCGATGTATTTCCTATTACTATTACTCAGGTTACTTTTGATATGCAAAGTGAGGAGGACTTTCAGAAAAAAGCAGAAAGTGTTTTTAAACTCAAGCCCCACGGGGTACTTCTGGCTCCGATTTTCAAATCAGAATCAATTGCATTTTGTTCGAAATTATCCAGGGAGAAGATACCTTTCGTTTTTGTTGACGGGTTCATTGAAAATACTAATTTCCTGGCGTATATCGGTGAAGATATTTTTCAAAGCGGAAGAGTAGCAGGTCAACTGATTGATATGGTAACACCTGAAAAAAATGATATACTCGTTGTTAATATCGCGAAAAACCTTCAGAATGTTCACCACCTTAACAACCGTACAAAGGGATTCTTTAGCTATTTCGAAAAATCGGGCAGGAACAAAGGCAAAAAGATAAATATCAATATTCCTTATCCATCTTCTGATAGTGTAAAGGTTGCAATCGATAAAGTTTTTATGGGAAACCCGGGTATAGGATCAATATTTATTACCGGTTCCAGATCATATCTGATTGCCTTATATCTTGAGGAGAAAGGACTAAAATCGATTAATCTCATCGGATATGACCTTCTGGATATGAATGTAAAATATCTAAAGTCGGGTATAACCAGGTTATTAATTGGCCAGAGGCCTGAAGAACAAACTTATAAAGCTGTTAAAAAACTATTTGAATTCCTTTCATTACATAAAATCCCTGAGAAAATAGAGTATCTGCCTGTCGATGTTGTAACATCTGAAAATGTTGACTTTTTTTTATAGTTTTGAACTAAACCGATTAAAAATATTATCATGAAATCACTGGGGAAATATTCAATTGGTCTGGGTGACAGGTTCGGTCATCAGGGAGGCGCTCAATTAAAAGCTATTATTGAAGCTGGAAAAATAGGTGTCGATATCACACCCGTCTGGAATAAATCGAACAGAGAGCACACAACCATTGGTACCCAGCCGGCAGATGTACGTACAGAGGCCGATAATTGCACAAAACAGGCTGAATTTTCAAAACCCTATTTCGTTGATGCTGATCACATAAACTTCGATACAGTAGACAGGTTTATTGAGAGTTCCGATTTTTTCACAATTGATGTTGCATCATATATTGGGAAAATTGCTTTAGATCATGAGATAGATGAGTTTATATCAAGTGTAGAAAAATACATTGGGGTTCTGGAAATCCCAGGTATAAAATTACCATTTAATACTACCAGGTCTCAGATAAAGCAAATTGCTGAAAAATACCTTTTCGCAGCATTAAAAGCATGGGATATTTACCGGAAAATCGAAAAGGGAAAAGGGAGGGGAAATTTTGTAACAGAAATTTCGATGGATGAAGTTCCAGATCCACAAACACCTGTCGAGTTGTTTTTTATTCTAAAAATGCTTTCTGCTGAAAACATACCGGCTCAGACTATTGCACCAAAGTTTCCCGGCAGATTCAATAAAGGGGTCGACTATGTAGGCGATCCTCTTAAGTTTGCTGCTGAATTTGAGGCAGATATCATGGTAATCGATTATGCCATAAAAGAGTTTGGCATGCCCGAAAACCTAAAAATGTCGATTCACTCAGGTTCAGATAAATTTGCCATTTATCCCCACATTAGCGCTGTTATTAAAAATCATAATAAAGGTATTCACCTGAAAACCGCGGGAACAACATGGCTTGAAGAAGTAATAGGGTTAGCAATGTCCGGTGGAGAAGCGCTGGAATTTGTAAAAGAGATATATTTCAAATCGCTGGAAAAAATCGATGAATTATGTGCACCTTATGCAGATGTCATTGACATTAACCGCTCCTCTCTCCCATCGAAAGATGAGGTATCGAAGTGGAACAATACCCGATTTGCTGATTCGCTGAGACATATTCCCGGGAACAAATCTTATAACCCAAATATGCGGCAGCTTATCCATGTCGCCTATAAGCTTGCAGCTTTAAAAATGGATGAATATTATAAGCTCCTCGATAAAAACGAAATGATAGTTTCGGAATGTGTCTATGAAAATATTTTCAACAGGCACATCTGCAGGCTGTTCGATATTAAATAATTCTTTGAAAAGGATTTCAGCATATCCGTTCAGGGGTACATTCTCTATAATGTTGAAAAGTGATATTCCGTTTACCAAGATTCTAATCTATGCAAGTTCGAACAATACAAAACGAGTCACTGCTGGTAAAGAGTTTATCAAAAGGTAATCTACTGGCTTTTAATTCGTTATACAAAGAGTACAGTGGACGGCTGTATCGTTTTGCTTTTGGGTATTTAAAATCTGTGGAGGAATCTGAAGAACTGGTACAGGAGGTCTTTACAATTATCTGGGAGAAACGGGCAGCCCTGAAAGAAGAGCTATCATTTAAATCATTTTTATTTACAATTGCCTTCAACATTATCAGGAAGCATTTCAGATCCAAAACGTATTTGTCTGAATATTTTAAGACAGGAGCCGGTGATGATCTGGATATGCAGACTTCTCAGAAAATTACTTATGATTCGCTATATCAATATATTACAGAACTTATAAATCAATTACCTGAACGGCGTAAAGAAATCTTCATGAAAAGCAGGTTCGACGGTTTGAGTATTAAAGAAATAGCCGAAGAATTGAAGATCAGCCATAAAACTGTAGAGAATCAATTAACAGATGCATTAAAGTTCATCAGGACAAATCTAAACAGGGAGGATATACCTGTTGTTTTATTCTTCATTCTGTTTTTCTCATAATTATTCAAACTGACCCGGATCATTCCCTGACTGATAAGCATAATAAATTGGAAGGAATACCAATTTCTGATCGGGCAGTTTGGCATACGGCGCTGTTGATAACACTATACCATACGGGCATTCAGGGTAGGTATTCAACAGCAGGTGCAAACTACGGAGGCGTCCTGCTGACCCGCTTTTAATTTCAACAGGGTATATTCTTCCCTTACCACTTATTATATAGTCAACTTCGGCTGTACTGCTCTTTTCTTCCCTCGACCAATAGTACAAGGTGTCATTTTCTGAAGATGCAACTAATTCCTGGCCCACAAACTGTTCAGCCAGCGCCCCCTTATGAATAGCAAGCAGGTCAGCCTGGTGCATTTCAGCATCAACAGGTAACCCGCATAATTGCTGCATAATCCCGATATCGAGCATCAACGATTTAAATTTTTTTTCGGATGCCGAAGCTTCCAGAGGCACTCCTGCCGGACTGGCTGCCGGTATTTTCCTGATTACCTGTGCCTGCCTCAATAATTCAAATGCTTTCTTAATGGTAGGTATGGAAAAATCAGGTGATAAATGTGAATACTTTATTTGCCTGCCAATACTTTTTGCAACAGATGAGAAAACAATATTCAGGCAACGCTTATCTGCAAAAGGGGCATACTTTGAAAAATCCTGTCTGAATGTATCGGCCAGGTTAAGCTGTATTTCGAAAGCATCCCGCATCCTTCCTGTCCTGAAAAAAATTTCAACACAATCCGGCATCCCCCCGACAAAGAAATATTGACGTAATTCGTTTAACAGCGATTGATGTATGGTATCTGAAAGTTTTTCAGGACGCGCCATAATGATTTCTGCAAACCCGGGCTTCCCGGTTGCAAGTAAAAACTCAGGGAAACTCAACGGAAACATATTCAAAAACCGGATTCTCCCAACAGGAATGGGAATATCCCGGAAAGCAAATTCAAGGAGTGACCCTGCCGAAATGATATGCTGGCCAGGCAAATCCTCATAAAAATACCTTAATGTCATAATGGCGCGGGGACAACTCTGAATCTCATCAAAAAAAAGCAGATCCTCACCTGTAACGATTTTTGTATTTAAAACAACCTCTAATTCAGAAACAATTCTTTTTACATCAAAATTCAGCTCAAATATTGCATGCCAGTCCGGGCGTTTCTCAAAATTCACAACATGAACTCGTCCGTTAAAATAGTTTTTCCCAAAATCATTGACAATCCAGGTTTTCCCTACCTGCCTTGCTCCCCTGAGGATAAGAGGTTTCCTGTTGGTTTGGTTTTTCCATTCAACCAGTTTTTCAGTAATGAACCGTTTCATATTAAAGCTTTATTTAGAAATACAAGGCAAATATATAAA
>JAPLEB010000003.1 GCA_026391555.1 Bacteroidia bacterium
TTCTTAGGCTCAACTTATTTGAGTCTTCTTGTTTAATTTGAATTATTCATAAATTCAGTTAAGATACTCTATTCCTTTGTGTTACTTTGTGCTGTACTTTATGATCCTCGTGGTAAAAAAAAGATTAAACACAAAGGAACACTAAGGTTCACAAAGGTTTATGAATAAGGCAGGTTAAACAGATCATGTATATAAAAACGGTTTTTTTCTATCAATATATGTCAAAACGATTATGAGAATTACCAAATCGGCAATTAAGAACAACCAATCATAGGTCTTATACTGTGTTGCAAGAAAGGCAAAAACAAATCCAACTAAATTCAAACCTAAGGCCCATAATACGGTTTTCTGGTGGCTGAATCCTGCCTGAACGATCCTTTGGTAAGCATGTTTCTTATGTGCTTTACTTAGATGTTCCTTGTTTTTGATTCTTCTGAATAAAGTTATCGTACCATCGAACCAGAATACCGAACTTAGTATGAGCCAGACCGGGATAGAAGAAATGTTATTATTACTATGTGAAATAGCTAACACAGCAATTGTAAACCCTAAAAGAGTACTTCCGACATCGCCCATGAATATTTTTGCTTTTTGCCAATTCCAAATCAAAAAGCCAATTGATGTAAAAGTAAGGAGCAACCCAATTTGGTCACCTGTTAACAAAAATACAGATAAACCAATAAAAGCAACTTCAGAGCTGATATATCCGTCAATACCGTCAAGAAAATTGAACAGATTGATGGACCAGACGATAGCAATTAAGGCAGACAAAGAAAGCAAAAGGGGAAATGAAATATTTAAGGTAAAAAACTGAAAACTTTGCAGACCTCCTAATAAATAAAGCGCTATGCCTGCACATATTACTTGTATCAGGAACCTTATACCTGGTCTAAGCCCGACTAAATCATCAAAAAGACCTGTAATAGCAAGAGGGAATCCTGATAATAAAGCAAAGAACAACCCGGCATCAATATTTTTTGTAAAAAAGTAATAAGATAAACCAATAAGCCAGACAATTACAACAGCTATTCCCCCACCGCGAGGTGTTGGAAGAGTATGAGAACTCCTTTCATTTGGCAAATCGAGAATCGACTTATGAATTGCCCACTTCCTGACTATCATCGTAAGTAAAAATGATAGCAGGAAAATAATTAAATAAAAGAAAAGGTCTTTCATACCAAAAATCAAGAACTTAATATAGAAATAAACATTGAATATAGTATCCTTCTTACCTTCTACTCTATGGTCAACGCATTTAAATTTTAATGTGTATCCGGAATAATGCGCATAAACTCTTTGATTTTTCTATGCGAGGTGAGATTACCTTCGGTGAGCTCGTACGCAAGCGTACTCGGTTCCTCATTACTCCGCCTGTCGGCGTATCCATTCGGAATGACAATTAATTTTGTTCGGGGGAGGTAGAGGTGGAGGCTCGCCAGGGCGAGCCTCCACCTCTACCCATGTGACCCTATAAAAACCTGTCATTCCGAGCGTTAGCGAGGAATCTCATACTCCCTTTTCTGTGTTACTAAATCGTTACTTTTATGTAAAACTCATCTCAGCAAGATGCTATGATTGTCAATAATGGTTTTTGCTATATTCTTTTGTGTACCCATGGCATCAATAGTAACAATGCTCCCTTTTATATCAAGCATTTCGAGTAATTCAGGAATGGCTATAACTTCTTTGTCAATATTGTTGTCCCTTAAAGAATTAACCCAGCTGATAAATACGACCTCGAACTTATCGGGCTTAAGTATTGAAAAGACTCTGTTTATTGTATCATGTGAAGGAATCCCATTGGGCAGATAAAGTATCTTTTTCAGAAAATCGATCCGCGCTTTACCGAACTCTTCTATTGAATCCAATGACTCAGCTCCGCATATAACAGCCAAGATACTTAATACAATAATGTCGGCCAGATTGTGTTTCTTATTCCTGTTGAGCCGGGGATCAGAGAGTTTTGCAAAGTAGTCATATAAACTTGATCTTATCACGGCGTTGGAGTTATTGATTCCAACAAATTTCAACTAATTATTGTAACAATAATTAATAGCGACCAAGTATTAATTAACAGATTTACAATATTATAGCACCAAACTGCTAATAACCGCCTAAAAACTAATTTTATCTAAAATGACCGTTAATAACCATTGCCAATTTGTTAATAGACTGTCAGTTTTTTATTTCTTCGTGCGTTGACCCTGGAGATGATGAATGCTCCTGTTAGTAACTTCGGATACCGGATTGACAAATTCTTATTCCAATTTTGCCTATTTTTGCTTTCCTACCTGAAATATATTTATAATTGTTTTT
>JAPLEB010000030.1 GCA_026391555.1 Bacteroidia bacterium
CAGGCTTCAAACGAAAGGATGTAAAAATAGGGGCAGTCAATACTGATTATGTTGTCGTTACAGATGGATTGGCAGAAAATGAAGAACTTGCATTAACCGATCCGTACCTGAATAAAGAAGAAGACAAAAATAAAAAGGAGAATAATGAAAAATGAGAAATGCAAAATGCAAAATGAAAAATGAATAATGAATAATGAAAATTTTAGATAATAAACAGTAACATGCAAAAGCTATGGTTAGTTTTTTCGATGACATGTCAGATCGTTTTATGGTCTTTGTAGTAAATATCATAAAGCTTGAAAAACAACTTTGTAAAACCTATTCCGGCCGCCATATTTATGGCCAGCTTTTTCGTGCCGGGACATCTTCCGGGGCAAATTATGAAGAAGCAAGGGCCGGGGAAAGCAGGGCAGATTTTATTCACAAAATGCAGATAGTTTTAAAAGAACTTCGCGAATCACATTTTTGGATAAAACTCATCATTGCAGCTAAATTGATTACATCTGAAGATGAAGGTTTGAAATTTCTTTTCAATGAGTCAAAGGAATTAGCAAGTATTACTGCAAAATCAATTGTTACAGCAAAATCTAATATTGGGAAAAAATCATCTCAGCATGACTGAAACTTACACTTTGCATTTTACATTTTGCATTTTAATACAACATAGGTAGTAATCAATAAAATATAATGGCAAAAAAATCAATTTGAAAGATAAGTTCTTATTAATAAATACTCATTCAATGATATTTAAAAAACTATGAATAGAAGAAAACAGTTTTATCGAAATCACCTGATTTACCAGGGAAAGGCCTTGGTTTTATTATTTCTGTCATTAATTTTTTTGACTATTTCCTGCACCAGAGGTAAACCGGAAGATTTTACTGTAATGACCGGATCATTCAGACAGTCAGTAATTGAGGCAGGTGAACTTGCCCCAGATGGGTCAATATGGATACCAGTTTAAAATAATCGGCCTGGCAGAACATGGAAAAATCGTCCACAAAGGAGACTCCATTATTAAACTCGACCCTTCTTCCATCTATAAGTATATTCTCGATGGAGAAGACATGCTTGCAAACGAATTGGCAGCTGCAAACAAACAGTCGGTACAGAGTGAAAATAATATCCAGACACTGGTTGCCCAAATGAAAAATGAACAGGCTGCATACGATCTTAATAAGATTGAAGTTGAAAGAAGTAAGTTCGATACTGACGTTAAAAAAAGAATAAAAGAGCTTGAGTTTCAACAGGCTGTTATCAGACTCAATAAAGTAAAACGGAATCTTGAACTTAAGTCCATCCTGGAAGATTATGATCGTCAAATCCAGAGAATCAAAGTAATCCAGCGTGAAACAGACCTGAAAAGTGCAAAAGAAAACTTAAAAAAGCTTCTGATCAGATCTCCTCTCAATGGTACATTCCAGGTTTCCAAAAACATATTCACTCAAAATCCACAAATCTTCAGAGTAGGAGATTCACCATACGTGGGACAAATGATTGCCACTATTCCTGAAATAACAAGGATGAAAGCAAAAACATATATAAATGAAGCCGAATTTAGAAAAGTTAAGCCCGGGATGAAAGTAATTGTAAGGCTCGATGCACTTCCGTCAGTCCCTTTTAAAGGAATAATAACAGATGTCAGTAAAATATGTTCTACCCGCGACCGTGAGAAAGTATTTAATGTCGTTGTTGAAATAGATGAATCGGATCTGCGGCTTAAACCGGGGATGACTGTAAATTGTGAGTATCTTCTTTATGAGTCAGATAAAGATCTGTTTGTACCTAATAGCTGTCTTCTGAAAGAGAAGGGCCACTCATATATTTTTCTTAAAAAAGGCGGTTCCTCACGAAAGATAGAAGTTCAGGCAGGAGCCGCAAACAGCTATCACACTGTAATCAAAGGTGATGTAAAACCCGGACAAAAACTTGTGCCCTTCGATGCAGTTCTTAACCCAAAAAAAATATAAGCTATGCAGTTCGCAGAAAACATAAACATCGCACGATTAGGTCTGATAGACCACAAATTCCGCTCTTTCCTGACTATGCTTGGAATTATTTTTGGCACTGCATCGGTTATTGCAATGGTATCGATCGGTGAGGGAGCCAAAAAACAGGCAATTGCAAAATACCAGGATATGGGCATCAGTAATATAATTATCCGCGACAAAGATTTAACCCAGACTGAACTTGAGGAGGTAAGGATGAAGTTCTCGAAGGGGCTGTCGCTAAGAGATGCAGAGGTTATTCGCGAAATAGTTCCCGGGGTTATCGATGTGGCACCCCAGTCTGAAGTTAAAATGGATGCAAAATTTGCAGATAGATCTTCAAAAGCTACTGTTATTGGAATAACACCTGCTATTTTGAAAATACTTAATTACCAGACTGATAAAGGTGGATTTATAAATGATGATCATTATGAAAGGCAGCTTAAGGTTTGTATACTCGGATCAGTTATAGCAAAAGAATTATTCAGTTATGATGATCCGGTCGGACAGAGTGTAAAATTAGGCGACCAATGGTTTGAAGTGGTTGGTGTTATGCAAAACAAGGCTCTCTTTACCGAAACGGTTGGAGAACTGGCTGCACGCGACCTTAATAATGATGTCTATATTCCTCTCTCAACTTTTAATAAACGCATCCCGAAAGAAAACCGCTTTTCGAGTGAAATAAAGCAACTGACAGTCAAGCTTGATAATTCTGAACGGCTCGTGGAATCGGCTGCGGTTATCAGGAGTATATTAAACCGCCATCATTTTAACAACAAAGATTTCAGCATCATAGTCCCATATGAATTATTGAAACAGGAGGAGAAAGAACGCAGGATTTATAACCTGCTGCTGGCTTCAATTGCTGCAATTTCATTAATTGTAGGTGGTATCGGTATTATGAACATTATGCTTGCATCAGTTTTGGAACGTACCAACGAAATAGGTATCCGCAGGGCAATAGGAGGTAAAAAAGCCGACATAATGAGTCAGTTTGTTACTGAAGCAGTCGTACTTAGTATTTCCGGTGGAATAATAGGAGTTATTCTAGGCATTTCATTTTCTCTGGGAATAGCGCTTGCAACAGATGTGAAGACAAGCCTCACACTTTATTCTGTAATTATTGCTTTCGGGTTTTCGGTTCTGGTAGGAATCACTTTTGGATACCTCCCGGCAAAAAAAGCGTCAAATCTAAGCCCTATAGAGTCAATCCGGCATGATTAAACTTAATCTATAATAGACAAGAAACAACTTAACTACAACCAAAAGATATTCAAATGAATCTTTTACATAAATCAACTACAACCTTTTTGCTCCCTTTTGCTTTTACAATAGTATCAGCACAACAGATTTACAACCTCGATCTGGAATCGAGCATTGAGTTAGCCAGAGAGAAGAGCAAAACAATGCTCATTTTACAGCAAAGCCTTAAGAAAGCATCTTACGATCTTAAAGCTGCAACAAGTAGTTTTAAAACACATGTTGATCTTGATTTTGTACTGCCTCAATACACAGAAACAATCAGGCAGTGGGAAGACAGTTCCGGTATCTCTTTTTATCCCGTGCGCCAGAACCAGATTAATAGTTATCTGACAATTAATCAACCGTTATTTACCGATGGTTACCTCTATATTCGTTCAGGTGTTCAGAGTTTTGCTGACTATAATGCTGATGATCGCAATGCACAAATCTCTTCCAGCATTGGTTTACGCCAACCTATTGAGGCCTTTTTTGGTTATAACAAACTCCGTCTGGGATATAAACAGGCAAAGCTTGCTTACGATCTTTCATTGAAACAATTGAAAAGAGAAGAGCTTAACCTGGTGTATGATATCAGCCAGACTTTCTTTACGTTGCTTTCTTACCATGAACGGTTGAACATTGCACAACTCAGTTTAGAAAAACAACAGGAAGCCTATATTATTGCCAGAAATAAGTTTAGCGCCGGGTTAATCCGCGAAGTGGAAGCTCTGCAGATGGAGGTAGATCAAAGTGAGGCAGCAAATAATTACGATATAGCGAAAGTCGATTACACATCCCAGATAGATCTTTTTAAAGAAAGATTAGGTATTGATCTGCGCGACAGTGTATTAATTAAAAGTGATCTGGGATACAATCAGGTTCTTGTCGATGTGGAAAAGGCTGTTACTCTTGCATTGGAAAACCGTCTTGAGCTTAAAGAAAACGAGATACAGATTGAATTGTCACTGATGGAAATAAAGAAGAGAAAAGCTGACGGGATGATTAATGGAGATATTATGGTAAACTACAACTTTATTGGTGTGGATAAAAGTAGCCTGACAGTACCATTGGAATCTTCCATAAATAATACTTGGCAGAACCTCGTAACCAGGCCTGGTAGTTTTGGTGTTGGACTTACTATAAATATTCCTATTCTTGATTGGGGTGAAAACAGGGCAAGAATTCATGGAGCCCAGGCAACCCTTTCCCAGAACCAGATCAAGATGGATGGAGATAAAGTGACCATAGAAAGGGATATCCGTAGCACCGTCAGCCATCTGCAAAGCAGTTTGAAGAGATTACAGTTACTGGAGAAAAACGTACTAGTTGCTGAAAAAAGTTTCGAGATTTCACGTCAGCGCTACGTCAACGGTGATATTGACAGTCAGTCTATGGCATTAGAACGCGAAAGATTAAATAATGCTTATATCCAGAGACTTGATGCGTTTATAGATTATAAGTTAAAACTGTCTGACATAATGCGTAAAACCTTTTTCGATTTTGAAAGGAATACTTCACTGTTGAATATGTAAATCCGAAAAAAGTAGTTGCATAACTAATTTATTCGTTGTATATTTGGTAAGGAATAAAAAGAACAAACGAACTAAGAATTAAGAACTATAAACCAAAGAAAAAGTTATGAGAGAATTAACGAGAGCTGAGGAAGAGGTGATGCAGATTTTGTGGAAGATAAAAAAAGGATTTGTGAAAGAAATACTTGAACGTTTTGATGAGCCCAAACCTGCATATAATACAGTGAGCACGATTGTCCGTATTTTACAGGATAAAGGATTTGTTACACACAAAGCATACGGCAGGACACATGAATATTATCCGGTTGTTTCGAAAAACGATTATTCTAAATCTCAACTGAAAACCTTTGTAAACGACTATTTTTCAAATTCTTTTGAGAAGATGGTGAGCTTCTTTGCAAAAGAAAAAAGCATCTCAGTAAAGGAGATGGAAGATATTATGAAAATTATGGAAGATGAAGTTGAAAAACAAAAAGTAAAGAGATGAATACACTTTTAATATATACGATCAAAGTTGCTGTCTACCTTATAGCTTTATATCTTGTTTATTACTTTATGCTAAGCAGGGATACCTCCTATGGCCGTAACAGAGCATTTATCCTCATATCATTAATTTCATCCCTTATCTTACCTTTTATTACCTTTCAGACTTTCAAACCTCTGGATATTCAGTTTTTTGGAAAATTCCTGTCTGAAGTATTAATTACTACTTCGAAGATCGGATCTGATGCATCGGGCACAGGGTCATTGGCAGCAGGTCCAATGCAGGCAATTTATTCAATTTATATTATCGGTGTTATAGTTTTAGTTTTCAAATTATTAATCGACCTTGCGAATCTTCTGTTTCTGATTATACGGCAAAAAAAGAAAGGGAGCCGGATTATAAGATTTCATGGATTTAATACAGCCGGTTTCTCGGCAATGGGATATATATTTATAAACAACAGGCTGAGTACGGAAGAAGCTGTTGAGATAATTAAACACGAACAAAACCACCTTAAAAGAAATCATTTCATAGATATCATTTTTATTGAAGCGATAAAAGCTTTTCAATGGTTCAACCCTGTTGTTTACCTGTTTAACAGATCATTGCGGGCTATTCATGAATACCAGGCTGATCAGGAATGCCTGAATTCCGGAGTACCGGTGGTAAATTATCAAAGTCTTTTATTAAGCCAGGTTTTTAAATCGGGAGCATTCAATTTAACAAACAGCTTTTCAAATCCTTCGCTTATTAAAAAACGGATGATCATGATGACAAAAAAACGTACTTCAGCACTTGCAAGTATTAAGCTACTCATTGTTGTGCCTGCCGTTGGGTTAGTGTTTTTGGCTATTTCCGCATACAAGGAAATTCCTAAATCTCCAGAACAACAGATAGTTCCCTTAACAGTTCCTGAAGTATCATCAATTACTTTAACATCGGCAGAATCAATAACAGCATCTGAACCAAATGCATTATCATCTAAACCATCAGCACGATCAAAATCTGTTGTCAAATCTGAAATAATGGTACCCCCCCCACCTCCTCCTTCAACAATTGCTTCAGAACCAATATTAAATGAAAATACAGAAGTTAAGGAGGAGTTTATTAATGATACGGAATCCACCCCGTTTGTTGTTGTTGAAGAGATGCCGGCGTTCCCCGGTGGTGATAGTGAACTTTTAAAGTACATTGGAGAGAACACACAGTATCCTGCTGGTGCCAAAGAGAAAAACATTCAGGGAAGAGTTATAGTACGATTCTGTATTACATCCAAAGGTGGAGTTAACCAGGCAAGTGTTCTCAAGGGAGCTGATCCCGAACTCGATGCGGAAGCAATCAGGGTTGTTAATACTCTCCCAACATTTAAGCCCGGTAAACAAGGAGGGAAAGCCGTTCCTGTATGGTATATGGTACCTATTACATTCTCACTGAAATAACTTCTATTTTTCAATTATTTTAAATATAATTAATACTTTAGTTGCATAACTAATTATTTCGTTGTATATTTGATATAAAATATCAGAAAAGTTTTTTTCTTCTTCAATTAAACAAAATAAAAACGAATGATCATGAGAAAAATAAAAACTTCTTCCGTATTGGCAACCATGAAACTAATATTGGTTTTGCCGGTTATTATTCTTGTGCTTATTGCATTTTCTTCATGTGCTGCCAGAAAAAAAGCTACAACAACTCAAACAGAAGTTGCGCCGCCGCCACCCCCTCCGCCACCACTTCCACTACCTCCTCCACCTCCTCCTGCTCCTCAACGGCCATCCCGCTTTGAGGTCATTGGAAATGACACAATTTATTCTTATACAAGGGAGATGCCACAGTTCCAGGGGGGAAACAATGCTTTACAGAAATTTAAAACTGAAAATTTAAAATTCCCCCAGGAAATAAAAGCTTTGGGAATTGAAGGATTTGTTATGGTTCGATTTATGATTGAAAAGAATGGTTCGGTGTCAGATGTTAAAATAATGCAAGGCGTATCTCCCTCTCTCGATGCAGAAGCTATAAGAGTAACAAAATTAATGCCGGCATGGCAACCAGGTAAGGAGAAAGGAAAACCCGTAAAGTTTATGTCAATGACTAACTTCGGCTTTCTGATAACTCCTCCAACTCCTCCCACCCCTTCCGCTCATGAGGAAGGAACTCCATTTGTTGTTGTTGAGGAGATGCCCCGGTTTCCGGGAGGTGACAGCGCCCTGCTGGCTTACATAAGTCAGAATACAAAATACCCTGAATCTGCAAAAGCTAATAATATCGAGGGCCGGGTTATCGTCAGGTTTTGTGTAACTGATTCAGGAGGTATTGACAGGGTGAGTGTCCTTAAAGGTGTTGATCCTGAGCTTGATGCTGAAGCAATAAGAGTAGTAAAATCCCTTCCGAAATGGAAGCCCGGTAAACAGGGAGGAAAAGCTGTACCTGTCTGGTATATGGTACCAATCTCATTTGGACTCAGCAAACCTGAGGGACAAACCGCTACCAATCTTCCGCCAAATGCTCCGCCTCTCCCTCAGGGCTATGATGAAGCACCCCAGTTTGTTGGTGGAGAAACGGCACTTTACAAATTCATTAATTCTAAGCTGGTTTACCCTGCAACAGCAATAGAAAAGAAACTTTCAGGAAAGGTAAATGTTCGTTTCTTTGTTAATGTTGACGGATCAACAGGCGGTGTGTCAGTTGTAAAAGGTATCAGTTCCGAACTTGATGCAGAAGCAATAAGAGTTGTTAAACTGCTCCCACCATGGAAACCAGGAAAACTGGCCGGAACACCGGTTAGGGTATTGTATTCCATACCTGTGACATTTACACTTGAATAATTTTTATACTATTTTTGTATTGTAATAATGTCAGACAAACAAAAAACAAATGGCCATGATGAGAGAAAAACAAATTAGTGTACTGGGAACACTTAAGTTATTAATTGTTATGAGTGTAATTGCACTATTTATAGTTACCGGATCTTCATGTGGCAGAAAGAAAATCCGGGAGGCTGGGCTAACCGAGATTTCACCTCATCAACTGCCTCCTCCCCCACCAAAACCTCCAACAATGGTGGGAAGCGATACAATATGGGATATAGTTGATGAATTACCGCTGCTTCCGGGGGGAGATGAATTAATTATGAAATACATTGCCAGAAACATTCACTACCCTGAAACTGCCAGTGCAAATGGAATCCAGGGCCAGGTAGTTATAAAATTTTTCATCTCAAGCAAGGGTAATGTAAGCGGCTATGAATTAGTTAAGAATGCTAGTCCGGATCTTGATGCTGAAGCATTAAGAGTTTTAAAAACTCTGACAAAATTCGAGCCGGCCAGAAGGGATGGGAAACCAGTACCTTCCTGGTATTATCTACCAATTACATTTGCTTTGAAATAATTCATTTAATACAGACATTTATAATGAAATGATTTGTTTCCTGAATAATTTTTTTATAAATAATTATGTTTTTAGTTGCATAACTAAATTATTCGTTGTATATTTGGTATAAAATATCAGAAAAGATTTTTACACTTTCGAATAAATAATATTAAACCGAATTATCATGAAAACAAAAAAAACTACCATCGTATCGGCAAGTCTTAAAATATTATTGGTACTGCCGGTCATTGCAGCTGTAATTTTTGCTTTTTCTTCCTGCAATCAAAACAAAAATTCAAAGGCAACATTTAATGAGATTGCTCCTCCTCCTCCTCCACCACCTCCTGCTGCCCCACTATCAGATTCGGTTTATACTGTAGTCGATGAACTAGCACAGTTTCAGGATGGTGATCAGGGTTTGATGAAATACATTGCCGAAAATACTGTATACCCAGACGAGGCTAAAAAGAAAAATATTACCGGAAAGGTGATTGTAAAGTTTGTAGTTGAGAAAGATGGTTCAGTATCACGGGTCGAAATAATTAAAGGTGTAAATTCTTTACTTGATGCAGAAGCAGTCAGAGTCGTTAACTCCTTGCCCAAATTTGAAAAACCTGCAAAACAGGGTGGAATTCCTGTTTCAGTGCAATACATGCTACCGATCACGTTTTCACTAAAATAGCAGAGACAAGGCTGAAACCTGTCTCTATATTTCCCTTAAAAGCTGACCCAACTCCCCGGGTCAGTTTTTTATTTTATTTTAATTCAAATTAAGTAAATTTGCACGCTGCAATTATGCAAATCATGAAACTTGAAGAAAGAATAAAATCATTTGCTGTTTTCGGGGAGATACTGCAACATACATTAAATGGCAGGTCTGGAAGCTACTCAGATCAACTTAATAACCTGATTGACAACCAATATAAGCTCAATCCATGGTTCACACCTGGAAACGTGAGAACTGCAGTAAAAGCCATTGCCGATGAACTTACTGTAGAAAATCTGATTAAATGGACCAGTGTTTACCCTGAACTTAAAGAGCATTTAAATCCTGTTAGGGTAGGTGTAATAATGGCAGGCAACCTACCTCTCGTAGGTTTTCATGATTTTCTTTCTGTCCTGATCAGCGGAAATAATCTCATTGCAAAAACAAGCTCGAAAGACTCTGAACTTCTCATACATGTAAGTAATATTCTTTGTGAAATCAATCCTGGATTTAAGAACAGAATAGAGTTTACTGACAAAACGATTAAAGGTTTTGATGTTGTAATTGCCACAGGCAGCAACAACAGCTCAAGATACTTCGAGTACTATTTCGGAAAATATCCTAACATAATCAGGAAGAACAGAAATAGTATTGCAATACTTGAAGGCGATGAATCTGAAGCTGATATTGAAGCTTTAGGATCAGACATATTTTCATATTTCGGACTTGGCTGCAGGAATGTTTCTAAAATATATCTTCCAGATGGATACGATTTTTCAGTGCTTGACAAGTGCTGGAAATCGTTTTCAGGTTGTATAAATCATCAGAAGTATGCAAACAACTACGATTTCAATAAGGCTGTTTACCTCGTTAATAAAGAAACTTTTTATGATACCGGTTACCTGTTGTTGAAACAAGAGACAGGATTGTCATCTCCGGTTTCTGTACTCAATTATGAATATTATGATTCGCAAACTGCTTTAAAGCAGCAAACAAAACTGCTAAAAGAAAAAATTCAGTGTGTAGTTGGCAAAAACACCATTCCATTTGGCAAAGCCCAGTCGCCACATCTGTGGGATTATGCTGACGGGATTGATACGATAGGATTTCTTCTTAAAAAAAAATAGCCGGAATATTGTAAACTAAAAAATATTATATTGCACCCATCGAATTAATCAATGTTATGGTTTATAAATTTGTAGTGTTATCAGATGAAGATGAGTCATTTGTGAGGGAATTTGAATTCTTTGATTCCCATACATTAATGGATTTTCACAACCTTATTCAGGATGAACTGGAGTTTGACAAGTCCCAAATGGCTTCATTTTTTTTGGCAACAGACAATTGGGAGAAGGAGGAAGAATTTACTCTTTTTGATATGGGTACCGGTTCTTCAACGATGGAGGTAGCTGTTCTGGAAGATATTATTTTCCGTAAAAACCAGAAATTACTTTACGTTTTCGACTTTTTTAATGAGTTTTCGGTGGAAGCTCACGCAAGCTTTATAACAATATTGTTGTTTCCGAAGATGAGGATGAGGATGAACCTGAAGTTGATGATCTCTTCCTTAATGGTGATGATGAAGAAACCCTGCCCGATTTCGAAAACACAGATAACCTGAACGAGGAGGAAGAATAGAAGTCCTCAGGATCATATTACAATGAAAAATATTTTGATAGTTCTGCTTGGTCCGACCGGGGTCGGCAAAACTGACATTTCGGTAGATTTAGCTGCCCGGCTTAACTGTGAAATAATTTCGGCTGACTCCCGGCAGTTCTTCAGGGAAATGAGGATCGGGACGGCAGTTCCGACTGATCATCAACTTAATACAATAAAGCATCACTTTTTAAGATTTTTGTCGGTAGAAGATTACTACAGCGCCAGCCTTTTCGAAAGAGATGTTCTTAATCTTCTTCCCAGTCTCTTCAGAAGGAATAATATTGCTTTAATGTCAGGTGGTTCAGGAATGTATATCGATGCTGTTTGCAACGGCATTGATGATATCCCTGATGTTGATCCTGTTATAAGGGAGAAATACATTTTTAGATATAAAGAGGAAGGAATTGAAGGTTTGAGAGAAGCGCTTAAACTACTCGATCCTGAACACTATGTAAAAGTTGATCTCAAAAATCACAAACGTATAATGAGAGCTCTTGAGATATGTGAGACTACAGGAAAGCCATATTCGTACTTCCTTAAAAATCAAAAAAAGGAAAGAGATTTCGGGATTATTAAAATAGGATTGGAAAGAAACAGGGATGATCTTTATAACAGAATCAATTTCAGGGTTGATGATATGGTTAAAATGGGTCTTGAGGAAGAGGCAAGCCTTCTCATAAAATTCAGGAATCTGAATGCACTGAACAGCGTGGGGTACAGAGAGTTTTTTGATTTTTTTGATGGAAAAATCTCAAGGGAAAAAGCTATTGAACTCATAAAACGGAACAGTCGCAGGTATGCAAAACGACAAATAACATGGTGGGGTAAAGATAAGGATATTAAATGGTTTAAGCCGGAGAAGGTTCAAGATATTATACAGTTCATTGAAAAAGAAAAAAATCAGGTCAGTTTTTTTAATCTATGAATAGTTTTTACCGGGTCGTCCGAACTGAAAACCGAATTACCTGCAACCAGAACATTAACCCCTGACTCAATAAGTTTTGCAGCATTTTTTGTATCTATACCTCCATCAACTTCAATCAATACATTGTAACCACCTGTATCAATTATATTACGGAGCTCAGTTATTTTATTATAGCTCTCCATGATAAATGATTGTCCCCCGAAACCCGGATTAACGGTCATTATTAGAACCAAGTCGATGAAGGGAAGAATATTTTTAAGAAGTGAGACAGGAGTATGAGGGTTTAATGCCACGCCTGCTTTCATTCCAAGGTTATGTATTTCTGTTACTGTTCGTTGCAAATGAATACAGGCTTCATATTGAACTGTCAGAATATTAGCCCCGGCGTCGTTGAAGCGGGTCAGATAACGGTCGGGGTCCACTATCATCAGATGCACATCAAGTGGCTTTTCTGCAACCTTTTTTATAAATTCAATAACAGGAAAACCGAAGGATATATTAGGGACAAAAACACCATCCATAATATCGAGGTGAAGCCAGTCGGCCTGACTTCTGTTAATCATTAATACATCCTTTTCGAGATTACCAAAATCAGCAGCTAGCAGTGACGCAGAGATAAGGTGGTCCATTTAAGATTATTTTGGGCAAATATAAAAACAAATTGTTATCCCAGGTATGTTTTCAATATTTTGCAACGGGTTGTAAACTGAATCCTTTTGATTGCTTTTTCCTTTATTTGCCTGACCCGTTCGCGAGTAAGGCTCAACTCCTCACCTATCTCTTCAAGAGAGTAAGGATGCTTCATGCCTAAACCGAAATGCAACTTCAGAACCTTGGATTCGCGGGGAGAAAGAGTACTTAGCGCCCTTTCTATCTCATATGCAAGAGATTCATTTATAAGATTTCTATCAGGACTTGGTGAATCGGAACTCTGCAGGACATCGTACATATTATTATCTTCTTCTGTACTTATAGGAGCATCCATGCTGACAGTACGGCCATTTGTTTTCAGGACTTCCTTCACCTCTTCAGGTATCATTTCGAGTATTTCCGCAATCTCATGAGATAAAGGTTCCCGCTCAAATTCCTGTTCAAGCCGTGCAAAAGCCCTGTTAATCTTGTTTATTGATCCAATTTTATTAACCGGGAGCCGGACGATCCTTGCCTGTTCTGCAAGAGCCTGAAGAATTGCCTGGCGTATCCACCATACAGCATAGGAGATAAATTTAAAACCTCTTGTCTCGTCAAAACGCTGGGCTGCTTTCATCAATCCCAGGTTACCCTCATTGATCAGATCAGGCAGGCTTATACCCTGGTTCTGATACTGTTTTGCAACCGATACAACAAAACGCAAATTGGCATTAACAAGTTTTCTCAAAGCCTCAGTCTCTCCCGATTTTATCCTTTTGGCAAGGATAACCTCCTCATCAGGAGAAATAAGATTCACCTTCCCTATCTCCTGGAGATATTTATCCAGTGATGGGGTATCGCGATTAGTAACCTGCTTTGTTATCTTTAACTGACGCATTTAAAGGTCAGATATTAGTTTTTCAAAGAAATTTCAGACAATAGGTACAATTATAATAAAAAAATACTATTGTACAACATATTCTCCTGAATATTTTTTGGTTAATAAATATTTTTTTAGTAACTTGCGGCGTTATTT
Source organism: Bacteroidia bacterium (assembly GCA_026391555.1). Lineage (GTDB taxonomy): Bacteria > Bacteroidota > Bacteroidia > Bacteroidales > VadinHA17 > LD21. The sequence goes on from JAPLEB010000030.1 coordinate 13,572, forward strand.
TGCATATTGAATATCAAATTAGTAATTGATTTGATAAAACCCCGTTACATTTTTAACATCATTTTGTGGGAAATATATTAGCAATTTTATTTAATATTGCAGCGGCTTTTGGATATGTAAAATTGTTGTAGCATAATCCAGCGGGTTCATCTTCATATCTTGACCCGCGTTTCCAAAAAAATCATTAAGATCTCTTATATTCCATTTATCATTAAAATATGTACGACATTCTTGAGTTAAGTAAGAAGCTGCTTCCCGAATTAAAGGATTTAGCAAAGGAGCTTAAAATCAAAAAAGCAGAATCTTTGAAAAAGCAGGATTTGATTTACAAAATCCTTGACCAACAGGCAATTGAAGTCACTGAAATCGAAACAATCGTCAAGTCAGAAAAGGAGGGTATCAGTTCTTCGCCTGAGGATAATAACCAGGAGTTTGATTCCTCCATGAGAAGAGGAAAACGTCCGAGGACCTTAAAGCCGGTTGTAAAGCGATCAATAGAATCTGTTATGTCAGTTTCACCTGACGATCTTAAAAGACCTGAAAACAGGCCGGTCGAATGGCAGGAGCAGGTTGAAAAACAGGAAAAAGCTGATGAAAAACCAGATCTGTTTAAAAATGAAGAACCAGCATCTGAAGAAAGAATATTCCCAAAATGGAGAACAGACCAGAAACCTGAGCCTGTTTTCGCCTCTGTAATTGACAATACCCTTCCGTTAAATAATGGAGAGGCTTCATTTGATGAAATAAAACCATCTGCAGATGTTTACTTTGGTGATAACATAGTTGAACCTCCTGTAAAGGATAATATTACCAACGTTCTCCCATTGAAAGAGGAGAAGAAGGAAAGATCATATAATTTTGAAGGTATAATATACAATACCGGTGTTCTTGAAATTATGCCCGACGGTTACGGTTTCTTAAGATCTCCCGACTACAATTATCTGAACTCTCCTGATGATATATATGTTTCACAATCACAGATAAAGCTTTTCGGTCTCAAAACCGGAGATACAATCAAGGGGTCAATTCGTCCGCCAAAAGAGGGCGAAAAATATTTTCCCCTTATTAAAGTAGACGAGATAAATGGAAGAAGCCCTGATTTTATAAGAGATCGGGTTCCTTTCGATTTTCTGACGCCGCTTTTCCCTGAAGAGAAATTCACCTTGTGCCAGCCTGGCGAAGGATCATTATCGGTAAGGGTAATAGATATGTTCACTCCTATCGGAAAAGGACAACGCGGGTTAATAGTTGCACAGCCGAAAACAGGAAAGACAATTCTTCTTCAGGAGATTGCCAATGCAATAGCTAAACATCACCCCGAGGTATATCTGATGATTTTACTCATTGATGAACGACCTGAAGAGGTTACTGATATGGCCAGAAATGTGAAGGCTGAAGTTATTGCTTCAACTTTTGATGAACCTGCTGAACGCCATTGCCGTGTTGCTAATATTGTTCTTGAAAAGGCAAAACGCCTTGTTGAATGTGGTCACGATGTTGTTATACTCCTTGACTCAATAACAAGGCTTGCAAGAGCTTTTAATACAACGGCTCCTGCATCGGGAAAAGTATTATCTGGTGGAGTTGACTCAAATGCTCTTCATAAACCTAAGAGGTTTTTCGGTGCAGCCCGTAACATTGAAAATGGAGGATCTCTCACTATCCTCGCCACGGCTCTTACTGAGACAGGATCAAAGATGGATGATGTCATTTTCGAGGAATTCAAAGGAACAGGTAACATGGAACTCCAGCTCGATCGCAAACTTTCCAACAGAAGGATATTCCCGTCAATAGATATCCCTGCTTCAAGTACACGTAGAGAAGATCTGCTTCTGAATAAAAGCATACTTCAGAAAATATGGGTTTTACGTAATTTTCTGACCGATATGAATTCTGTTGAAGCAATGGAATTTCTTCGCGACAGGTTACTTCAGTCCAAATCGAATGAAGAATTCCTGGTTTCGATGAATGGTGGATAACGAATAGTATTTTTTTGTAATTTTGCACTTTATTTTAGATACATACTTTAAAATCAAATATATAAATCACAATGGGAACTAAAAAATTTATAACATGCGATGGCAATCAGGCCGCGGCGCATGTTGCATATATGTTTAGCGAGGTAGCTTGCATATATCCAATCACACCTTCATCAACAATGGCTGAATTTATTGATGAATGGGCCGCAAATGGGTTAAAAAACATCTTCGGTGAACAGGTTAAAGTTGTTGAGATGCAATCGGAAGCAGGAGCTGCCGGCGCTGTACACGGAACGCTTCAGGCCGGAGCTTTATGCACTACCTATACCTGCTCACAGGGTTTGCTCCTGATGATCCCTAATATGTATAAGATTGCAGGAGAGCTTCTTCCCGGTGTTTTCCATGTTAGCGCTCGTGCAATAGCTGCACATGCTTTGTCAATATTCGGCGACCATAGCGATATATATGCTACACGTCAGACCGGTTTTGCGATGCTCGCAAGTGGCAGTGTCCAGGAGATTATGGACCTCGCGGGTGTTGCCCACCTGTCTGCTATTAAATCGCGTGTTCCCTTCATGCACTTTTTTGACGGATTCCGTTCTTCACATGAAGTTCAGAAGATTGAGTATCTCGATATGGAGGACCTGAAGAAACTTATTGACCTGGATGCGCTTAAAAGATTCCGTGAAAGTGCATTGAATCCTGAGCATCCTGTTACGAGAGGTACTGCACAAAACCCAGATATTTTCTTCCAGGCAAAAGAGGCAGTGAACAAGTTCTACGAACCGATTCCTGATATCGTTAACTCCTATATGGCTGAAATAAAAAAACTTACAGGAAGAGAATACAAACCATTTACTTATTACGGAGCCCCTGATGCCGAAAATATCATTGTTGCAATGGGTTCAATAACTGAAACGATAAAAGAGACAATTGATTACCTGAGGGAAAAGGGCGAAAAAATCGGATTAATTAGTGTTCATCTCTATCGTCCTTTTTCATCAAAATACTTTTTTGATGTGTTCCCTTCAAGTGTGAAACGAATAACAGTACTCGACAGAACAAAAGAACCGGGAGCAGAAGGAGAACCACTCTATCTTGATGTAAAAGGAATGTTCTACGACAGTAGTAAAAAACCTGTCATTCTCGGTGGGATATTTGGTCTCAGTTCAAAAGATACTACTCCTTCAATGATGATGTCAGTTTATAAGAACATGGAACTTAAGGAGCCTAAAAATCATTTCACAGTCGGAATCGTTGATGATGTAACATTCAAATCACTCCCGATCCTTCCTGAGATAAATGTTTGCTGTACCGGAACATATTCAGCTAAATTCTATGGTCTTGGTTCTGATGGAACTGTTGGTGCAAATAAAAACTCGATAAAGATTATCGGTGATTCAACTGACAAGTATTGCCAGGCTTATTTTGCATATGATTCAAAAAAATCAGGAGGTATAACAGTATCCCATCTACGTTTCGGTGACAAACCGATTCGTTCTCCCTATCTTGTAAATACACCTGATTTTGTTGCTTGCCATGTTCCTGCATACCTGGAAAAATATGATATGCTGAAAGGGCTTTTAAGACAAGGAACTTTTCTCCTCAATTCAACATGGGATGTAGAAGAGACAAAACATCGTCTTCCCGATTACATGAAAAAATACATGGCTGATAACAAAATCAATTTTTATACTATTAATGCCACGTTAATAGCAGAACAACTTGGCCTCGGGAACCGTACAAATACAATCATGCAGGCAGCATTTTTCAAGGTAGCTAATGTTATCCCTTACGAAAAAGCTGTAACTGAGATGAAAATAGCAATCCACAAGTCCTATGGTAAAAAGGGAGAAGTTGTTGTAAATATGAATTATGCAGCTGTTGACAAAGGGGGTGAGGTTATAAAAATTGAAATCCCTTCCGAATGGGCTAGTATTAAAATTACGGAGAAAACCGATACTCGTGATATTCCTGCATTCGTTCGCGATGTAGTGGAACCAATAAACAGGATGAAGGGCGATGATCTTCCGGTAAGCGCGTTCAGCGGAAGAGAAGACGGTACTTTCCCTGCAGGTACCGCTGCTTATGAAAAACGCGGCATTGCTGTCTTTTCTCCTGAATGGCAACCTGGTGAATGTATCCAGTGTAACCAGTGTTCATATGTTTGTCCTCATGCTGCAATCCGCCCTTTCCTCTTAACTGATGAAGAGGTTGCCAATGCTCCGGAAGGAACTAAAGTTATTCAGGGCGTTGGAGGTGCACTAAAGGCATATAAATTTAAGATTCAGTTAAGCGTTTATGATTGCACAGGCTGCGGAAACTGCGCTGATGTTTGTCCTTCCAAAAACAAAGCCCTCATTATGAAACCTTTCGAGACTCAACTGGGCGAGGCAGTACGCTGGACTTATATGCATGAAAAAGTAGGCTACAAAGATACAATTGCTGACAAATTTGTAAATGTCAAGAACAGCCAGTTTGCACAACCACTATTTGAATTCTCAGGTGCATGTTCTGGTTGCGGAGAGACACCTTATATTAAAGCGGTTACACAGCTTTTTGGTGACAGGATGATCGTTGCCAATGCAACAGGTTGCTCATCAATTTACGGAGGTTCGGTTCCTTCAACACCATATACTTATAATAAAAATGGCTACGGTCCGGCCTGGGGCAATTCACTCTTTGAAGATAACGCGGAATACGGACTGGGTTTATCAATTGGTGTCACAAAATTAAAAGACCGTATCGCTTCGCGAATGACCGAAAGTTTGTTGAACGGATCACTGAACGGTGAAATGAAAGCTGCTTTTGAAGAATGGCTTAAAGCAAAGGATAAAGGAGAAGCATCGAAAGTTGCTTCTGAAAAAGTAGTTGCCGCCTGCAGTAAAGACAAATCAGCAGTTGCAAAAGAGATACTCAGCCTTAAACAATATCTTGTTAAGAAATCACATTGGATTATCGGTGGAGATGGCTGGGCTTATGATATTGGATATGGTGGACTTGACCATGTTATCGCCTCAGGTGAAGATGTAAACATTCTTGTTCTCGATACCGAAGTTTATTCCAATACCGGAGGCCAGGCATCAAAATCAACACCTGCCGGAGCCGTTGCAAAATTTGCTGCATCAGGTAAAAAAATCCGTAAGAAAGACCTTGGCCAGATGGCAATGAGTTACGGCTATGTATATGTTGCACAGGTTGCTATGGGGTCAAATAATGCACAGTATCTGAAAGCAATCAGAGAAGCAGAAACTTACCCGGGACCATCACTCATTATTGCTTATTCTCCATGCATTAATCATGGACTAATAAATGGCATGGGTAAAACTCAGGCACAAACCAAGGCGGCTGTTGAAGCAGGATACTGGCATAATTACAGGTTCAATCCGTTGCTTGAAGCTGAAGGTAAAAACCCCTTTACACTTGATTCAAAAGAGCCTGATTGGACCAAATTTCAGGATTTTCTTAAGTCAGAGGTACGTTATACTTCACTTATTCAATCATTCCCCGAGGAAGCCAAAAGACTCTTTATAGCTGCCGAAGAGAATGCCAAATGGAGATACAAATCATACCAGCGTTTAGCCGCAATGACATACTAATCTCTAATGTAAATATTAAAAGCCATCCTCAGAGGTGGCTTTTTTTCGTATTTTTGATCCCTATAAAAGATTATGGGCAGGATAATTGCAATAGACTATGGCACAAAAAGGATCGGACTGGCTGTTACAGATCCAATGCAAATATTTGCCTCACCCTTAAATACTGTCAGCCCAAAAGAATTTGACAGTTTTATTGAAGATTATCTTAAATCCGAAGAAGTTGATGCCTTTGTTATAGGATATCCTGTACAGATGAACAACCAGCCAAGTGAATCTGTTAAATATATAAACCCATTTATTAAGAAACTTAAGAAAGCATTTCCTGAAAAGCATTTCCACCTTGTTGATGAGAGATTCACTTCGCGGATGGCTTTCAGAACAATGATAGACGGAGGAGTGAAAAAGAAAGACAGGCAGGATAAATCGATGGTGGATAAAATAAGTGCCTCGATCATTCTTCAGTCTTTCCTTGATAACAGATCAAATAATAAAGAAAATATAAAACTAAAATGACTTACCCCATTGTTGTTTACGGACATCCGGTATTAAGAAAGGTTGCGGAGGAGATTGATAAAGATTATCCCATGTTGAATCAAATCATAGAAGATCTATTTGAAACCATGTACCACTCTGAAGGGCTGGGCCTTGCAGCGCCACAAATTGGTAAGTCAATAAGAATATTTGTGATCGATGGCAAACCGGTAGCGGATGATGAGCCTGAACTGGCCGACTTTAAAAAAGTGTTCATTAATGCTCATATTACAGAAAAGTGTGGCGATCTTCAACCTATGACTGAGGGCTGTTTAAGCATTCCCAATTTAAGGGAAGAAGTTAATCGCGAGTCGCATATCCGGATCAAATATTATGATGAGAACTGGGAGTATTGCGATGAGGTCTATGATGGATACAAGGCCAGAATAATCCAGCACGAATATGATCATCTCGACGGTATCCTGTTCACTGATAAGGTTAGTCCTCTCAGAAAAAGGCTTATCAAAAGCAAGCTTACGGCTATAAGTAAAGGTAAGTTCGAAGCTGAATATAAGACAATCCTACCCGGACAGAGGATAAAATGAATGTAGGGATTGGTCGCGACCGATCCCTGCATTCATTTCCAAACTTTTTCTTAACTTTATACTGTCTCATTAGCTGCAGACTGTGCTACATAAAGAAATTCCATTTCTACGTATTGGCCTGCCATTATGTGTTGGAATTATTTCAGGCCTTTACATCAAACCGGATACTATTTACCTGGTAGTGACTTTTATTATTGTTATCGCAGGTTTCTTTACCAGTCTTTTTTACAATAAATACCAGACTAATCTGATCTTTGGTTACTCTCTGACAATTGCGCTATTTACCTGTGGTCTACTACTCTACACTGATGAAAAAAACTGTATAACAATCCTTAAACCGGAACAGGCATCGTTCTATTCTACCCTTTCCGACTATCCCGAAGAAAAAGAGAATAGTTTCAGTTTAACGGTAAAGCTGAACAGAAAGATTACCCGGGATGGCACTGAAGCTGTTGAAGGATCCATGATACTATATCATAAGAAAGATTCAATGGTAACTTCACTCCTGCCCGGCGATCTGCTGATTATTAAATGTACTCCTGTTGAAATTGTTAACAGAGGCAATCCGTATGAGTTTGATTACAAATTTTTTATGGAAAACCAGGGTATCAGGTATTACGCGTTTACCAGCAGCCGTGATATTACCAGCCATATTGTTCCCGATCACAGGAAGTTGATTCACAGGGCACTGATAATTAGGGAGAAGATTATATGGATGTATAAAGAGAGGGGTATCACCGGTGAAAGGCTGGCGCTGGTGGCAGCAATTACCCTTGGTCAGAAAAATATGCTCGACCCGGAACAAAAACAGAATTTCATTAAAGCCGGAGTGATGCATATCATGGCAGTATCAGGGCTTCATGCTGTAATTCTGAGTCTGTTTGTTTTCAATCTTCTATTCTTTATGAAGCGGAGATTCAACATCCTTAGGATATTAATAACAATTCTGATCCTTTGGTCATTTGCATTTGTTACAGGGCTCACTCCATCTGTTTTGAGGGCAACTCTGATGTTTTCCTTCCTTCAGGCGGGCAACCTGATGAAGAGACGTGTAAACGGAATAAACTCGGTACTGGCTTCCGCATTTATTCTGATCCTCATAAAACCATCCGTAATATTCGATGCCGGATTCCTGCTTTCATATTCAGCTGTGATTTATATTATCAGTTTCTACCAGGACTTCTATCTAAAGCTGCAATTCAAAAACCGGCTACCGGATAAGATATGGCAATCGGCTGTTGTGACCATTGTAGCCCAGGCAGGTACACTTCCTCTTACAATAATGCTATTCAACAGGTTCCCGACATACTTTATCCTGACAAATATCATAATAGTACCACTTTCATCATTGCTTATTGTAACAGGATGCCTTGTTCCATTGACATTCCCTATCCGGTTTCTTTCACAATTTATTGGATCAATCCTTAATTTTCTTACAGGGCTCACTGAACTGCTTACCGCGAAAGCCTCATCCCTGCCCTGGTCAACTATTGATAATATCGGCATGTCAACTGTTGAATGCATTCTGCTTACCGGAACAATTTTTCTTTTCAGCTATTTCCTGTTGAAGAAACAATCCTTTTCAATTTGTTATCCTCTTGCAGTACTTCTCCTTTTTGTCATAGCAAGTACTGTTATGGAAATTAAGACGAGAACCACCTATGAATTAATAGTCTATAATACACCTGGTTCATCAACGATCGGAATCAGAACAGGTAAGATGCTTAACCTTTATGCTGATACCTCTCTGGCAGCGCCGGAAGTAAAAAGACATTGTGCCACTCTCGGACTTAAGATAAAAACAAATACGTTAAAAAATAAGTTCTATTGTATCAGGGCTGGTGAAAAAAAAATATTAATATGCAACTCACTTAATAATAATATTTTGCAAAACTTTATACCTGATATTGTGATTCTCACAGGTTTACGACCTGAAATTGAAAACCACTTATCTTCCAGGCAACCCCCGGAAACATTAATTATATCATCTGCAGCAGTTTCAGGTTTTTGTATTCCACAACAGATGAATTTTGCCGGTACAGATACCGTACATCTGGTAAGGAAGTCAGGGGCATTTATTAAAAAGATATGACCAGTTCAAAAATAAAAATCAGAATAAACTTAAGTATTAAGCTATTTATCTCTAATTTTGTCATGTTTTTCAATAAAATTTTCAATGAGAATAATAATTGCCGGAGCAGGTGAAGTTGGGACGCATCTTGCGAAGATGTTATCGAATGAAAATCATGAAATTATTATTATCGATCCGGAGGAGGCCCGACTTAAGCCCATTGACAGCACACTGGATGTTTTGACGCATGAGGGTTCTGCCACATCTATAAAGATGCTGCAGGACTCACTCATCAAAAAAACAGATCTGTTTATTGCTGTAACACCGTCTGAAGATACCAATATTGTATCTTCAATTCTCGCGAAAAGGTTTGGAGCCCTCAAAACTATAGCTCGTATTGACAATATTGACTACCTTGAGGATTCCACTTTAGACTTTTTTAAGTCTATTGGTATCGATTCGCTAATCTATCCGGAACTCATTGCTGCACGTGAGGTACTCGGACTGCTTCATGAGACCGGGGCAACTGATTTTATGGAGTTTTCAGGCGGCAAACTGCTAATGTATGTTCAGAAGCTTGATGAAAAAGCGCCCATCCTGAACAAAACTCTGCAGGAAATTTCTGTCATTCACAGAACTGATAAATACAGGGCTGTTGCAATCAAACGGGCTGACAAAACCATCATCCCGAGAGGAAATGAGCAATTTCACATTGGAGATAAGGTGTATGTTATTTCTACGCATGAAGGAATTGATGAGATGATGAAAACATCCGGGAAGGAGAATTTTGAAGCTAAAAGTATCATGATACTCGGGGGCAGCAAAATCGGTAAGCTTGTAGCAATGTATATGCAGAAAACATGTGAGGTGAAGTTAATAGATCCAGATATTAAAAAATGTGAAGATCTCGCTGAGATTCTTGATAATACCCTCATCATTAACGGCGATGGCCGTAATGTTGATCTTCTTGAACAGGAAGGTATAACGAAAATGGATGCTTTTGTTGCAGTTACCGGTAATTCTGAGACGAATATCCTGTCTTGCCTTCTTGCAAAAAAGATGGGGGTAAAAAAGACAATCGCTGAAGTTGAGAATATGGAGTACATAAACCTTGCAGAAAACTCCGGTATTGACACTATCATCAATAAAAAGATAGCTGCAGCAAGCAGGATTTTCAGACACACTACTAATCCTAATGTAACTCAGGTTAAATGTATGACGGGAACTGATGCAGAAGTTCTTGAATTCAATGTTCCTGCAAACTCAAAAATCACTAAGGGTACTCTCAGGAGCATTGATTTCCCGAAAGATGCCATCGTTGGAGGCGGAACCAGGGATGGAGTGCCATTCATTGCTACGGGCGATACGATGATAAAAGCAAACGACAAGGTTGTTGTTTTTACCTTACCTTCAGCCTACGAGACACTTTCGAAATATTTTACCTGACCGTTTATGATCAACTTCAGGATTATAGCCAGGGTTTTCAGCCTGCTGCTCATTTTTGAAGGTTTGTTCATGCTGGTTTCTACAGCTGTATCCCTTTTATACCAGGAGCAAGCTGCATCTTGTTTTTTCTATTCCGCTCTTATTACAGTAGTTACCGGGGTTATCATTTTCACTCCCCTGCGTAATGAGGAGAGGATTTATGGAAACAAGGAGGGATATATTATTGTCACCGGTATCTGGGTTATTTTCAGTCTTTTTGGCACATTGCCATTTATCTTAAGCGGCTCAATTAATAGTTTTGGAGACGCTTTTTTCGAATCTATGTCAGGTTTCACAACCACAGGTGCCACTATTCTTACCGATATTGAATCTTTGCCACATGGTATCCTTTTCTGGAGAAGCCTTACACAGTGGCTTGGAGGAATTGGAATAATATTTATTTCGCTGTCTGCTTTTCCGTTTTTCAGATCAATTAATATCCAGCTTACTGCAACTGAGTTTTCGGGTCAGCCGACTGATAAGATCCATCCCCGGATTAAAGATGCAGCAAAACGGCTTGTTACCATTTATTTCCTTTTGACTCTTGCAGAAGTTATATTGCTGATATTCGGAGGTATGCCGGTTTTTGATGCAGTTTGCCATTCCTTCTCAACCCTGTCTACAGGAGGCTTTTCAACACGAAATGATGGAATTGCAGCATTCACCTCACCATATATAATGATAGTAATAATTCTATTTATGTTTATTGCAGGAACCAACCTGACATTAGTTTACTTTGGGCTGAAGGGGAATTTTAAGAAGATCTTTGGTAATAACGAATTCGTTTTTTACACACTGATTTGCCTTATTTTTGCATTGATAGGCTCCTCTGTCCTCTATTATAAAGAAGGTTTTTCTTTAGGCAAAGCTATTCTTGATGGAGCTTTCCATGTTGTTTCAATTATTACTACAACTGGATTTTACACACAGGACTATAACCTCTGGGGCAATATAATATTAATCACTTTTTTCATCCTGATGTTTACCGGAGGAACTGCCGGATCGACCAGCGGAGGCATTAAAATTGTCAGACTTCTTTTGATCACAAAAAATAGCCGGCAGGAATTAAAAAGACTAATTCACCCAAATGCTTTTATACCTGTACGGCTCGGTAAACATATTATTCCACAAAGCACTATATATAACCTATTAGTATTCATTACATTATATTTGATATTTATATGCTTTGGAACATTTATCATTTCAATCATGGGTTATGATATGATCACCGCCTTTAGCACATCCGCATCTATGCTGGGAAATATTGGTCCGGGATTAGGAACATTCGGACCTTTTACAAACTATTCTGCCGTTCCTATGGCAGGCAAATGGTTTTTATCGGGATTAATGCTTTTAGGAAGGCTTGAATTACTTACTGTTATGATACTGTTTACAAGAAATTTTTACAAGCACTGATTTTCACAATTCGAGAACTCCAAGCCCCTGCCTTACAATTTCTATTTCTTCTCCTGTACAGTCGACAATTGTGGAAGCTTCGTTTTTACCAAAACCACCATCTATAACAGCGTCAGTAAAATCGCTAAACTTTTCATAAATAAGTTCCGGGTCGGTAGTATACTCAATAACCTCGTCCTGGTCGTGTATTGATGTTGTAATGATCGGTCGTCCAAGCTCCCGTACCAGTTCCAGAACAATGTTATTGTCGGGGATTCTGATACCAACTGTCTTTTTCTTATTCTTAAACAATTTAGGAATCTGATTATTTGCCTGTACGATGAATGTAAATGGTCCGGGAAGGTTTCTTTTCAGCAGTTTAAATATTGTATTATCCCTGATTATGGTATATTCCGAGAGCTGGCTCATATCATGAAAGATGAGTGACAGTTCCGGATTTTTCGGGTTTAACCCCTTAAAACGTGCTATCTTTTCAATTGATCTTGTTGCCCGGATATCGCACCCCATAGCATATACGGTATCGGTAGGATAAATGATAATCCCTCCATCTTCAAGCAGATCAACAATCTGCCTGATATACTTATGGTTTGGATTTTCGTTATATATGCGTATAAGCATCTGGTGCTCAGAATTTGCATACCCCCCACCCCCCTGAGGGGATTTGGGGGTAAAAAAAAAGGGTAAGCTCCTTATATCGCACCGCTACAACTGCCTACCCTTGCTACCTTCCGATCCTGGGGGAGTTCAGCAGGAGCTGGTCGTATAAGACTTACCCCCGACAAAAGTACAATATTTTCAGAATCCGGCAAAATAATTATTCTAATTTAACAACAGAGTAGGTTCAACTCGCAAATGCAACTTTATTAATTGAATTTACACAGCTCTCATTTCTATTTTTACATTATATTTGTTGTTAATCAATTAACATATCTAAAACTCTAATAACTTAAATTATGGAACAAGAAGTCAATGCCTGGAAAACAAATCTTACCAATGGTCTTATTATGGGTCTTGTTGGTATTGTATACACCCTCATCATATATTTTCTTGACCTGACATTTAATAAATATCAGGGATATGTAGGTATGGTTATTCAACTTGGGGTACTCTTTTTCCTTTTGAAATCGTACCGTGATAATTTTCGTCATGGTCAGATTACCTATGGACAATCAGTTGGGGCCGGTGTAATAATTTACCTGTATTACGCTGTTCTACAGGCTATATTCATATATCTCCTCTATGCAATCATTGACCCTGCATTAGTGAAAAAATCATTGGCTTTCGCTGAAGAGACTATGCTTAAAAAGGGTGTACCTCAGGCAGCAATGGATGCGGGTATGGCCATACAGGCTAAATTGATGAAGCCTGCAATCATGGCTCCCCTTAGCCTATTCGGTTCCATGATTGGCGGAACAATTATCTCTCTTCTGGTTAGTATTTTTGTCAAAAAAGAGGGCAATCCCTTGATTGACGCACCACAAAACTAATCTGACATTGAATCTGATGGATCTATCGGTTGTTATCCCTGTATATAATGAAGAGGAATCCATTCAGGAATTAACTGAATGGATTGAGAAGGTCTGCGCTACCAACAGACTCTCCTTTGAAATTATCTTTGTTGATGATGGAAGTTCTGACTTATCCTGGGGTAAGATTATGGAGATGGCCGGGAAGAAAAGATTCGTCAAAGGCTTCCGTTTCAGAAGAAACTATGGTAAGGCTGCCGCTATTCATACAGGTTTCAGTGAAGCAACCGGTGATGTTGTTATTACTATGGATTCTGATCTACAGGACAGTCCCGAGGAGATTCCTGAGCTTGTAAAGATGATCAGGGATGAAGGATATGACCTTGTATCAGGTTGGAAAAAGAAAAGATTTGACCCTTTTGTCAAGCGTATAACCAGCAGGTTTTATAATGCTACTGCAAGATGGTCATCAGGAATAAAACTTCATGATTTTAACTGCGGACTTAAAGCATACCGTCTTGAAGTTGTGAAGAGCATAGAGATATACGGCGAGATGCACAGGTACATTCCCATGCTGGCAAAAGAAGCAGGTTTTATAAATATCGGCGAGAAGGTTGTTGAACACAGATCAAGAAAATACGGCATCACAAAATATGGACTTGACAGGTTTATAAAAGGGTATCTCGATCTTCTGACAATTGGTTTCATTACCCGTTTTGGCAAAAATCCTATGCATCTTTTTGGATCTATGGGAACCATTATGTTTTTGATAGGCTTTATTATTACCGGTTATCTTGGTATAAAAAAATTAGTCTTTGTAAATCACCATCTAAGAGCTCCGCTTGTCACCGACAGTCCATATTTTTTCATTGCCTTAACAGTTATGATAATCGGATCATTCCTCTTCCTTACAGGCTTCCTGGGAGAACTTGTAAACCGGAATTCATCAGAACGGAATAACTATCTGATTAAGGATAAGGTGAATATCTAAGATAATTTTTACCTTTTATCTACTATTATTGACTAAATCAGGGTCAACGCATTTTAATTTTAATGAGTATCCGGAATAATTCGCATAAATTCTTTGATTTTTCTATTCGAGATGAGATTCCTTTTCTGTATCACTAAATCATTACTATTCGAACCTTAGATAGGGCCTTACTTTACTGGCTTTCTCCTCTGTTATCAACTTATTTTCAGTAAGATCAGTTATTCCTGTTACACTGCCCTTTAACTCCCTGTACTTTAGAATTGCTGACACTTCATATTTTTCAAAATATGGAAGATGTGATAACTCTTTATAATCAGCTGAATTAATATTTATTTTAAGTATTGCTGACGAATCTGCGTATATTCTCCCTTTTATGAGATCAAATGTCTCAACGGGTAAGCCATAAACCTCTTTAAGTTGATTTATTAATGCAAAACCGCCGAGCAGATGCCTGTATTTAATGATCCGTGCTGATAAAACCGGACCAATTCCCGGGAGGCTGACAAGTGATGCCGAGTCGCAACTGTTAATATCAAGCAGAGGTTTTTGCTGCTGGTGATAATTAGTTCTAACCTTTCCTGAAGTGCCAGTTGCCACTTTAACAAATGGAATAAGTTTCGCAGCCTGCTCCTCTTCTATTCCATAAACCTTTTTGATATCTGAAGGATTTCTGAATTTTCCTCCTTTATTCCTGTAATTAATTAATATATTGGCTTGCTTTGAAGCCAGCCCTAGCTTAATTAGGGTATCGTACGATGCAGTATTTGGATCAAATGAGAAAGGTTGTCCGGTGGATGACATATCCCCGCTAATAAATCTGTCTGGACTTTCAATACCTGAAATGCTGGCATTAATATCCTCTATGTCAATATTTCTTTCAGGCACAGTATTTTTCAACCCGATTATAAGGATAATAATAAGAAGCAATATGAAAGCAGATCTTCTTTCCCTACGCGAATAGCCAAACCAGTTCTTAATTGGTTCACTGTTTGATTTCATTATTACAAATTGGAACGAGACAATGTGCAATTTAAGAAATTATTTGCAATTATATTGCAACAAACTGCTGATTTTTAGAATCTCAACAACTGAATCATGAAAAGCATTTTGAAAAACCGGACAAGAAGAACCGGGATTTGTCAGGAATCAGAACGGATATCCTATTGCTACAACCCACGTAAGATCATTCGCATTATATGGCCGACTCATAATTATCCATTTTGACCCATCGGTCTGCAGAGGATCCCTCAGTTTCATGCCGAGGTCAACCCTCCCGATAACGAACTTAAAGTCGAATCTGAATCCGGCTCCCGTACCTACAGCAATATCTTTATAGAACTTGTTAAAAGTGAATTGCGCTCCGGGCCGTGCTGAGTCATTGTTATAGGTCCATATATTCCCTGCATCAAGAAACAGTGCACCCTCGAGAATCCAGAAAAGTTTGAACCTGTACTCGGCATTGGCTTCTATCTTGATATCTGCTGTCTGATTCAGGAACGTGGTGGTTTCACCGGGATCATATGACCCGGGACCAAGTGATCGTACCTGCCATGCCCTGATACCATTTGCGCCACCACCGAAATACTGCTTTTCAAAAGGTATTGCCTTTGAATTGCCATAAGGTATTCCAATGCCCAAAAAACCACGGTATACAATTGAGCTTACATCATTAAGAATAATATTGTACCTGAGATCGAAGTCGGTCCTCACATATTGGGCAAAAGGTTGCCCAAGTATGTTATAGCTACCATCTGTTTTTTTTGCTCCTGTAAGTTTTTCAGCCAGGGCAAGCATATTCCCTGATGCTTCAGCATTTATCCTAAAAAACCAGTAATCTCTTGATTTCATTATTTTCTGGTTATTAAATATAAATGAATAATTCCCACCAAGAATCATTACGTCCTTATAACTATAAGCCAGATAAGAGGATGATTCTATATTAGCTGCAAATGCTGAATCGATAGAGAGTAGTCTTACTACGCTAAACTGAAGAGGGTTAATAATATGTTTCTGATAATTACCTGCTTTCCAGTTATAACCAAAGGTCGTATTAGACATGATCCTGGTATAAAAAGGCATTGCCTGATAGTTATAAGCAGCTAATACAGTAGTGGAAGGATTATATTTCTTAATAAAACTTTCCGTATTCAGGAATGGAATCAAAAATTCAGGAAGCATCAAGCTGGTCTCAACTCCATATTCCTGAATACTACGCAGTTTACTGTTCTGTTGTGACAGAGCCTCGTAAGCTCCTTTCAGCTTCATGGAGAATAGTTCTGCACCATGAAAAAGGTTTTTATGCTGGTAGATCAGGTTAAGAGCGCCACCCAGGTTGCCGGCCGAATTAGTTCCTTCAAGTTCTACCTTATAAGACTGTTGACTGAGAAGAGTCAGTTCAATGTTGCAGTCGAGCATCATTTCGGAACCCTGCGGTCTTTCAGGTTCTTTTGAATCATTAAAATAAATATTAACAAGACGATACACTTTTAAAGTTAAAAGATGTGCTTGTGATTGCCCGGTATTTGTAATATTGAAAGTGGACCCTGGTTTCAGATAAAGAGACTGGATAATAAGGTCATAATTAATTTGAGGTTTCCCTTTTGCACTAACAAAATAATAACCGTTATAGTTAATAGTATCGAGACTATTAAGATATGCTTCACCCCCTTCCAAAGCATCCTTAGGAACAAAATCGGGATAGATGTAAATATTCTTTACCCTGTAAATTGAGTGTGGAATAAGGCTAATTCTGTTAAAGGCATCAACCTTTGTGAAATTTTTTACACCATAATAAATATCAACCTGTCGGTTTCCGATTGTACTGTCAACCCTGAAAAAGATGTGATCGCCGGAAAATCCATAAAAACCATGGTCCTTGATAAAACGCTCAAACCGCGATCGCTCAGCCTGCAGCACATCAACATCGTAAGGTTTTCCCCTTTCGATGACACAGTTCACTGAGTCGAAATAACAAAGTTTTTGAATATTACTATCGGCAATCTCATAGTACAGGTTATGAATAGTGTAAGGTGGCAGTAAATCAACATTATAAAAAACCTCAGATTTTTTGTGGGCTGTTTCAATCGTCTCCATCACCTGTCCGTCAAAATATCCCTTTGATGCAACATATGATTTAATCTGACCTTTAGTCTTGGTTGTGGCATAGGGATCGAAAATGACAGGTTCTTCTCCAATATTTCTTAACCAATTGTGGGGCCATTTCTCCTTTTTAATATTCGACAGGTTATACAAACCGAGGTAAAACCTTGTACTAAATATCCGTTTATTTGGATTTTGTTTAATATAAGGTAACAGGTCGCTTTTCTTAACACCTTCCTTATTAATAATAATATGATTATCATTGAGCAGTGTTTCTCCTTCAGGAACGTACTTTGTTGGATTACAGGATGATACAACTAAAATTAAAAAAAGAAAAGGGAGAAAATATCTCAAAGAATATATATTTTTATTTAAAATGATTTTTTTCAAAATTTGTAAACAAGTGTGTTATGCAAATATATCAATAATAATTCGCGTAACTTTGGTCACGCGTACCTAAGTGGCAAAAAAATATTTATTTCTGTCTTCCATGATCAGTAAAAACAAAGTAAAATTCATTATCTCTCTTCAGAATAAAAAGGTAAGAGATGAAGAGCGGCTATTCATTATCGAAGGCGATAAACTTGTAAAAGAGTTTCTCGCTGCAAAAATCCCAATAAAAACATTAATCGCCAAGCCTGAATTTCTTAGCAATCTTCCCGTTGATTTGACCCGGTTTGTTAATGAGATTGAAGATGTCAGCTATGAGGAACTAAAACATATCAGTACTTTAATGACCCCACATAATGCTCTGGCAGTTGTTCCTATACCGGAATATGAAATGGATACATCTGAAGTATTTAATCAATTATGTGTTGCTCTCGACTTTATTCAGGATCCTGGTAATCTTGGCACCCTAATAAGAGCTGCTGCCTGGTTTGGTATTAAAAATATAGTATGCTCCGTAGATTGTGTGGATGTCTATAATCCAAAAGTAATACAGGCAAGTATGGGTGCAATTTTGCACGTTAATGTCTATTATTCCGACTTGAAAAAACTATTTATTCTGGCAAATGAAAAGCAGATACCGGTATTCGGAACAATGCTTGAAGGAGAATCAATATACCACCATAAACTTGATAATAAAGGCATTATTTTACTAGGAAATGAATCAAAGGGGATTTCTGAGGAACTGCTCCCGTTTATTACTGAAAAAATTATGATTCCCAAGTTCAATAAAGCAGAGCAGGGAATCGATTCATTGAATGTAGGCATGGCAGCTTCAGTTGTTTTTTCCGAATTTCTCAGAAAATCTGGCAGCTTCCCTGATTAATAAAATTATATTTACAAAAATATATTACAATATGCCACAATCAAATTTCAAATTGTACGGTAGCCGTTGGATCATGCTCAGTGTATATATGTTAATGGTTGCTGTTAATCAACTCTTATGGATCACTTTTGCGCCGATCACAGGCGATGCAACGATATATTATGTTGTTTCTGACCTTCAGATAGGGATTCTTTCCATGTGTTTTATGATCGTTTACATTGTCGTATCAATACCAGCATCGTGGATAATCGATAAATACGGAATTCGAACAGGAGTTGGGACAGGTGCTGTTTTTACCGGCATTTTTGGCTTGCTTCGCGGATTTGCCGGAACCGACTACAATCTGTTGCTCATGGCACAAATTGGTATTGCCATCGGGCAGCCATTCATTCTAAATGCTATTACTAAACTGGCTGCCCGCTGGTTTCCCATTGAGGAACGGGCTACAGCAACGGGTCTTGGTACCCTGTCAATGTATTTAGGAATATTAATTGGGATTACCCTTACACCTTATCTTACAATTGGATCCGGTATAAGTGGAATGCTTTACATTTATGGAATTATTTCAATTTTCACAGCTGTTATCTTTCTTGTCTTAATTAAAGAGAGACCTCCGACAGCTCCCTGCAGGCCTGATCAGGAGGAACGTTCACTGGTTTTTGATGGTTTTAAGCAGACACTAAGGAACAAAGATTTCATCTGGCTGATGGTCATCTTTTTTATCGGTCTTGGGGTTTTTAATGCTGTAACCACCTGGATAGAGGATATCATGCGACCGCGGGGTTTTTCAGCCACTCAGGCAGGAATTACCGGAGGTATAATGATTGCTGGAGGTATTATCGGGGCGCTCATCATTCCTATGCTCTCCGATCATTATAAAAAAAGAACTCCTTTTATAATAATTGCCCTGGCCGGTGCCACACTGGGACTTACCGGCATCACTTTTGCCACAAGCTACTGGCTTCTGCTTACCTCAGGTATGGTTTTAGGGTTCTTCCTCCTGAGTTCAGGTCCGATAGGTTTTCAATACGGAGCTGAAATAACCTACCCTGCATCTGAAGGTACTTCAAATGGAATGCTTTTGATGATGGGTCAGATTTCAGGAATAGCATTTATTTTTGGGATGGACAGTCTGAAGTCATCATTAACCGGATCTATGAATAACCCGCTGACTATACTGATCGGTTTGATGGTTCTGAGTATTCTTATTTCCCTGCGTCTGAAGGAATCGACAATTCTAAGAAGGGAAGAAGATCAGTAAATGATATTTTATTTTTTTGTAACAAAACGCAGGTTCAAGACGTTTTCAGTTCAACTCCTGCAAACCAGGCATATTGTTTCAGCAGCCCGCATGCCATCAATTGCGGATGATACAATACCCCCTGCATAACCAGAACCTTCACCGCATGGATATAATCCTGAGATTCTAATGTGATGAAGCTTTTCAGTATCTCTTGGAATCCTTAAAGGTGATGAGGTTCGCGATTCAACACCAAGGACAACAGCTTCATTTGTAAGGTATCCGTTCATCACCTGTCCGAACAGTCTGATACCATCCCTGAGGCGCCTGCCTATTGCTTTTGGCAGCCAGCTATGAAGAGGAGAAGATGTTACTCCGGGGAAATATGATACTTTGGGCAGGGAGCCTGATGTCTCCCCGGCAACAAAATCAGCCAGTCGCTGGGCCGGCGCCCTTTGCGTATGCCCACCGTTTTTCCATGCTTCCCGTTCAAGTTCTTTTTGAAATTCAATTCCTGCCATTACTCCAAAACTGCTGTACTTTAAAAGGTCTTCAGGTCTGATCTCAACCACTATCCCCGAATTGGCATAGGGAGAATTCCTTCCTGAAGGCGACATTCCATTTACAACCACCTCTTCCTGAGCTGTTGCTGAAGGGACAATAAAACCACCGGGGCACATACAAAAAGAATAGACTCCTCTCCCATCTAATTGTTTCGCAACATTATACGATGCAGCAGGCAAGAACTCTCCTCTTGAATTGCCATGGTATTGTATCTTGTCGATTAACTCCTGGGGATGCTCAACTCTTACTCCCATGGCGAATGGTTTCATTTCGAGCTCCACCCCTCTGTTACGGCAAATATCATAAATATCTCTTGCTGAATGGCCTGTTGCAAGAATAACATATTCAGAATAAAATTTTTCATTATCCGAAGTGACTACTCCTTTTATGGTATCTCCTTCAATTAAAAAATCAGTTACTCTCTTTTCGAGGAGAAACTGACCCCCGGCATCAATTATTGATTTGCGAATGCCAGAGATAATGCCAGGGAGCTTATCAGTACCAAGATGAGGATGAGTCTCGTACATTATATTCTCGTTAGCTCCATGGAGGCAAAGCAGTTCCAAAACTCTTGTATTATCGCCTCTTTTCTTCGACCTGGTATAGAGCTTACCATCAGAATATGTTCCCGCCCCGCCTTCCCCAAAGCAATAGTTACTATCAGGATCGACGATCTGTTCACGGCTAATCTTTGCAATATCCTTTTTGCGGGATGATACATCGCGGCCCCTTTCAATTATTACCGGACGTATCCCCAGCTCAATCAATCGAAGGGCGGCAAAGAGGCCGGCCGGTCCGGCACCAACGATAATAACTTCTCTCTTCAGCGAAACATCAACAGGAATAAACGGACTGATTGGAGGCATTGCAGAATCTTCACCGGAAAAAACTTCTACAGTCAGATTAACGCGGATGTTTTTCTTTCTTGCATCAACCGACCGCTTAATGACCCTGACAATTGAAATCTCTTTTTGGTCAGTACCTGTAAGAGATGCAGCAATCTTTTTAATTGCAGCTTCATCTGCAGCAGCTTCAGGATTAAGATTTATCTGAACCTTTTTTATCATTTTTATTCAAAATGAAATGCCAGTACCCATATCTGCGACTTCATCTTTTCTATGGCATTTAGGTACTGGGGTTGCTTTGAAGTAGCATCACGAACAATTATGTCACGGAAACCATCAGACATTTTTAGTTCCACAGAAAGTTTGAAGTATGTAAGATAAAAATCAAGACCGGCTCCCAGTTCATAATATAGATCAGGTCGTTTAAGCCGGAGATAAACCAGTTTTTCGTCATCAAATTCCTTTTTGCCAGCCAGGTCGTAACGATAGTTTAAACCACCTATAACGTATGGCCTGACATTATTTAATCTTTCGCCTTTATATTTAAGCAATAGTGGAAATTCAAGAAATGATGATTCGAGTCTTTGCGGATCTTTATAGAGAACCTGTTTGTTATCCTGCGTTTCATAATACCTCACAATTCTCTGACCAAAAGAGACACCGGGAAGAAATCTTATATCAAAATATTTACCAGGTCTCAGATCGGTGACAATCTGAATATTAATACCCGGGTTGAGGATACTAACCTCGGGATAAAGAGAAGATGTATCTGAAGGAGTAATATCGAAATCCATCGTATTAAACCCCAGGCTGAATCCGAAGTGCAGGAGCTTCTCGTCATACCTTGAATCATTTTTCGGCTTCTGTTTCTGCCCTGATGAACTGAGATGGATCAGAAGAAAAATGAGCGATAATACAATATAGGGGATTCTTCTTTTCAACCGTCTCTGAAATATTAGTTTTTGCGACACAAGATAATAAACTGGTTTGAATTCCAATTATTGCGTTGATAATTTGACACCGGTATAAATACTTGCCACTCCACCTGTTAATTTTATCTGACGGGTATCAGAAAAACCTGTGAGTGCTAGTAATTTCAGGAACTCCTCATTACCCGGAAATTTCATAACCGAATCGGGTAAATAGCTGTAAGCTGTATTGTCTTTTGAAAACAGTTTTCCGAAAAACGGCAGAATATTTCTGAAATAGAAATTATAAACCGGCCTGAACGGAAAACCTGACGGTTTCGAGAATTCAAGTACCATAATCATACCATTTTCACGGATCACCCTTTTCATTTCTGAGAGACCTTTCAATGGATCTGAAAAATTTCTTACTCCGAATGCCACCATAGCTACATCAAAAATACTATCCCCAAAAGGTATTTTCTCAGAATCGCCTGATATCAATTCTATCTTCCCGGCAAAGCCTTTTCTCTCAATCTTCTCTTTGCCAATCTCCAGCATTCTTTGGGATATATCAATACCAGCAATTTTAGCGGGATTGAGCTTCATAGCAGCAATTGCCAGATCGCCAGTACCGGTGGCAACATCCAGAATATGAGGGTTTTTATAAGACTTTGAGATTTCTATGATTGCTCTTCTTCTCCAAAGGCGGTCAATACCAAATGACAAAAAATGATTAAGAAAATCGTACCTCCATGCTATAGAATCGAACATCGATTCAACAGCGGCTTTTTTGTAGATATTCAAATTTTCTGATCGTTCTCCCATTATAAATTAAATCACAAATATAGTTAGAAACACAATGGCAATAACTCAATTACCAACAGAATTTTATTACCTGTTAAATCTTATAATTATTTCTACTTTTACATGAAATTTAAATTAATAGTATAAGATGACCAAAACTATTATGATAACCGGTGCAACAGCAGGTTTTGGAAAGGCAACTGCTTTGCGTTTTGCTAAAAATGGATATAACATTATAATAACCGGGAGGAGAAAAGAGAGACTGGATGAACTGGAAAAAGAACTTCTATCTTACGGAAAGATCAAAGTCCTGTCTCTGAATTTCGACGTCAGGAAGAAGGAGGAAGTTGCATCAGTCATCGAAAATCTGCCGGCAGAATGGAAATCAATTGACATACTTATTAATAATGCCGGTCTCGCGGTAGGTCTCTCCCGTATTGATGATGGAATTACAGATGACTGGGACAGGATGATAGACACGAATGTCAAGGGTCTCCTCTATGTTACCAGAGCGGTTGCACCACTTATGGTTGCCAGGAATACAGGGCATATCTTTAACATTGGTTCAATTGCAGGAAAAGATAACTACGAAAATGGAAATGTCTATTGTGCATCAAAATCTGCAGTCGATTCTCTTTCGAAATCAATGCGAATTGATCTTTTAAGGAATAACATAAGAGTTACTCATATTGCCCCGGGAATGGCAGAAACAGAGTTTGCATTAGTTCGTTTTAAAGGAGATGTAGAAAAAGCAAAAAATGTATATAAAGGCATTGATGCTCTTACAGCCGATGATATTGCAGATGCAATTTATTATTGTGCCTCTCTTCCGGCACATGTCTGCATTAATGATCTGGTAATTACACCTACTCAGCAGGCAGGGGTGAATCATAATTACAGGAGGGTATGAGGAATGAGGTATGAGGAATGAGGAAAAGACAAAAGACAAAAGACAAAAGACAAAAGACAAAAGACAAAAGACAAAAGACAAAAGTTGAAGTGGGTTGAACGGAAAAACCTGTAGCCTGTAGCCTGAAACAAGCAACAATCAACATTAAATAATTTAAATAATGTACCAATACGAATATCTGTTTGATTTTACAAAGAATGTCTTTATGAAGATGGGATGCAGTGAGCATCACTCAACTATTATTGCCGAGGTATTTCTTGCTGCTGAATTAAGAGGCCATAGTTCTCACGGGATGATAAGAATAAAAGACTATTACGAATTATGGAAATCCAAACGAATAAATCCTGATCCTCATATCAAAATTGTACATGAGTCACCAAGTACTGCAGTAGTTGACGGAGATAATTCAGTAGGCATGGTAGCAGCACGAAGATCAATGGAGATTGCCATCCAGAAAGCCAAAAATGCAGGAACCGGATGGGTTGCTACCCGAAATTCCAACCACTTCGGCATTGCCGGATATTATGCTATGATGGCTCTTGAACACGATATGATTGGTATCTGCCTGACTAACGCCAATCCTCTTGTTGCACCAACATTCTCAATAAGCAGGATGATGGGCACCAACCCTATTGCAGTCGCCATCCCCGCCTTGAAACAACCCCCATTTGTCGCCGATTTTGCTACTACACCTGTTGCCAGAGGTAAACTGGCAGTGGCAGAAAAGAAGGGTGAAAAAGTTCCGTTCGGTTTTGTTCAGGATAAGGATGGTCATCCTTCTGATGACCCCACAATCCTTAAATCAGGAGGATCAATGCTGACTCTTGGAGGCGACAGAGTGCATGGCAGTCATAAAGGGTTTTGCCTCTCTTCCATAGTTGACATTTTCTCTGCTGTTTTCAGTGGCGCTAATTTCGGGCCGTTCGTACCACCAAGTGTTGCTTATCTTCCGGTACTCGATAAAAAAGTTGGAGAAGGAACAGGGCATTTTTTCGGAGCGATGAGAATCGATGCTTTTCAACCTGCCAATGAGTTCAAGGCAAAAATGGATGAATGGATAGAGACCTTCCGATCAGCAAAACCGGCTGATGGTCAGGAACGTGTACTTATTCCGGGAGATACTGAAAGAGAGGCTGAGGAAAAAAATATGAGAGAGGGAATAAAACTGGTACCGGCAATAAAGGATGATCTGGTTTTAATAGCCAGGGAACTTGATATTGGATTTAAATAATTTCTAAACCATATAAAACCCACCCCTTGCCCCCCGCCGAAGCGAGGCAGGCTCTCCCTGAAGGGGATTTTTACTTTTCAACTTTTTCAACTTTTATCTTTTTACTTTTATCTTTTATCTTGTTTACTGCTCCATAAATCCCTGTTCCTTTAATACCTGTAGCAAAATATTTGAGAAATAAACATTGTCAGATTTCTTGTACCTCACATCTGTAAACACCTGTGCCAGGGATGCACAATTATGCAACCCTACACTGTTCTCTTCAACATATCTTCGTGAATCTGCCCTATTCTCTTTTACATTATAAAACTTGTTGATACTTTCATTTGTGTAATCATGGTACGTCTCCTTGTGAATTATCGCCTCCAGGGGAAGCCTGTCAACCTGGTCAGGTTTCTCATCCGGCCAGCCAAGGGTAACTGTAGTAACCGGGACAACTCCTTTCGGGAGCTTCAATGCATAAATAATTTTATGAGCATTATAAGTTGTGGTTCCGAGATAACAAATTCCGAGACCTTTTGATTCAGCAGCAATGCAAACAGTTTGTGCAATAAGCAATGCATCAATTGCAGCGGTGAAGAATGATAAAAAATTATCATAACCCGGCTCCGCATTCCTCAACCTGCACCAAATATTAAACCTGTTGAAATCAGCACAAAAAGTCAGAACAACCGGAGCATCTGTAATCATCGTCTGGTTGAAATGAAATGGAGCAAGCTCTCTCTTTTTTTCTTCATCTCTTGTTATAATTATACTATAAACCTGCATATTCCCGGTAGTAGAAGCCCGGCATCCCATTGTGAGTAAATCGTTAAGAAGCTTATCATCAACAGGTTCTGATGAATATTTTCGTATTGTCCGTCGATCCGGTAAAATATCTGAAATTTCTGCCATTTTTTTTGTTATAGAATATCATACAAAGTAAATAAATTCCGGTAAACTCTTAAAATTGCTTTTCAGGAAATTTATTAGTATACTTGTTATGGAATTTAATTTAAAAAATATAGTAATATGAGCAGACCAGTTACACTATTTACAGGTCAATGGGCAGATTTGCCATTTGAAACTGTATGTCAGAAAGCCAAATCATTTGGCTATGACGGTTTAGAACTCGCTTGTTGGGGCGATCATTTTGAGGTTAATAAAGCCGATGAAGTATATTGCCGCAAAAAGAAAGAGATACTTGCCAAATACGGGCTTAAAGTATTTGCTATCTCTAATCATCTTGTGGGTCAAGCTGTTACGGATCGCATCGACTTAAGGCATAAAAGCATTCTTCCGGATTACATTTGGGGAGATGGAGAACCTGAAGGTGTCCGTAAACGTGCAGCACATGAGATGATAAGTACAGCCGAAGCTGCAAAAAGGCTTGGAGTCTCAATTGTTAACGGATTCACCGGAAGCCCTATCTGGCATCTTATTTACTCTTTTCCGCCTGTTACTCCGGCTATGATAGAAGAAGGTTATGCAGACTTTGCTGCACGCTGGACCCCAATTCTTGACAAATATCATGAACTGGGCATCCTCTTTGCTTTGGAAGCACACCCTACCGAGATCGCATTCGATATTGTATCAGCACGCAGAACACTGAAAGCAATTAATAACCATCCCAACTTTGGATTCAACTTCGATCCTTCACACTTTGGTTACCAGGGGGTTGATTATGTGGAGTTTCTTTACACATTCGCTGAAAAGATTTTCCATGTACACATGAAAGATGTAGGATGGTCAAAAGTACCGGTTGAAGCAGGTGTTTTCGGTGGCCATACCGAATTTGGTACACTCGGCCGTTATTGGGATTTCAAAAGCCTTGGCCATGGCAACATTGATTTTGAAGAAATCATCAGGGCGCTTAATCGCATAAGTTACAAAGGTCCTTTATCGGTTGAATGGGAAGACAGTGGCATGGACCGTGAATTCGGAGCAAAAGAGGCATGTGAATTTGTCCGCAAAGTAGACTTTCCATCATCCAACATCGCATTTGATGCAGCATTTGAAAAATAGATCATAATACAAAACAACAATTAACTTTTTAAGCTAATTAAAATCTAACAATCGCAAAATGGAGACTATAAAGAAAAACCAATTATTTAATGCAAGCTGTGTTGCATTAGTTGTTACAGCACTGGCCTTTGCAACCAGAGGTTCGTTTGTTGAAGCATGGGCAACTGAATTTAACCTGACCCATACCGAAGTGGGATGGATTATTGGTACCGCCTTCTGGGGTTTCACCCTGGCAATGATTTTTGGCGGACCACTGGTAGATATCATTGGAATCGGAAGGATCATTTCAATTGCATTTTTCTGCCATGTAGCCGGAATAATTCTGACTATTATTGCAACAGGTTTCTGGTCATTATTCATCTCCACATTGCTAATCGGCGTAGCCAACGGAAGTGTAGAGGCTGCATGTAATCCATTGATAACAAGCATGTACACAGACCAGAAAACACGCCGGCTTAACCGCTTTCATGCCTGGTTTCCAACAGGTATAGTTATCGGAGGTTTGGCTGTGTTTCTGTTTAATAAGTTTGGTCTGGCCGACTGGCGCTATGCAATGGGAATAATGTTACTTCCGACTTTTGCTTATGGTTATATGTTTCTTAATAGGGAGTTTCCGCAGACGGAGCGTGTTGTTTCAGGTTTTACTTATAAAGACATGTTAAAAGCATGTGTCAGTCCTCTGTTCCTCTTCATGGCATTCTGCATGATCCTTACAGCAGGAACTGAACTGGGTACAAATCAATGGATTTCAGCATTACTGGCAAATGTTTCTGACAACCCTATCCTTTTACTGGTATGGATATCAGGTATCATGGCTCTTGCACGTCAGTTTGGAGGTACTCTGATACATAATCTTAAGTCAACCGTTGTATTGCTAACCTCTTCTATCCTGGCTTTTGCCGGATGCATTCTGATGGGTTACACCAGCGGAGCATTGGTTTTTGCATCTGCAGGCATTTTTGCGTTAGGTGTAGCATTTTTCTGGCCCTCAATGTTAGGATTTGTATCTGAGAATATCCCTCAAAGCGGGGCTTTAGGTCTTGCAATTATGGGTGGTATCGGCTTCCTTGGCGGAGCAATTGCCCAGCCTGTTCTGGGAGCAATCTTTGATGCACAAACTATTGCAGCTGTACCGGCAGGTCAAACAGCAGAAGTTCTGAAAGCAGCATTAGCCGGAACACAGGAGGCTGCAATATGGGCTCAGTCCCAGCTTGCAGGAGGTGCCCATACGTTAAGATTTGTTGCATTTGTCCCGGCTGTCCTGATTATGTTCTTTTCTATCCTGCATATCTGGAAAAGAAAACAGGTTTAATTAAAGACAAAAGATAAAAGACAAAAGATAAAAGTAATCCCCGAGGAATCCCCTCCTTGGAGGGGAAAGGGGTGGATTAAAATAAGTAAAAAAGGCAAAAGTTTAAAGTAAAAAATATGAAGAAGATAAGAATGGGAATGATTGGCGGCGGTATTGGTGCATTTATTGGGGATGCTCACCGTCGAGCCTCTCGTATTTGCAATGATTTTGAGCTTGTGGGAGGAGTTTTTGATATTGACTATGAAAGGAGCAAACAGTTTGCAAAAAAAGAGAGCATAAGTCCCGACCGCTGCTATAAAAGTGTTGATGCACTTATTAAAGCAGAGTCATCCATGCCTGCAGACAAACGGATGGAGATCGTAACCATAGTAACACCGAATGCACTCCATTATCCTTTTGCAAAAAGTCTTCTCAGCGCCGGCTTTCATCTGGTTTGCGAGAAGCCAATGACCATGACAGTAAAGGAAGCAGTAGAATTGGAAAAACTGGTTGCAAAAAAGAAACTGACTTTTGCACTGACTCACACTTATACCGGATATCCAATGATCCGCCAGATGAGAGATCTTATTTCCAAAGAAGTCCTTGGCACAATCCAGCGTATTGATGCACAATACTATCAGGGATGGATCAATTCTATCATTCATGGTACCGGCAGCAGGATAACAGGGGTCTGGAGGCTTGATCCGAAACATGCAGGAGCCAGCAGTTGTGTGGGTGATATCGGTGTCCATGCCTTTAACCTTATCGAATACACAACCGGTCTGGAGGTGAAAGAAGTACTCTCTGATCTAAATCCTGTTAAAGAGGGGATCAAACTTGATCTTGATGGGACTGTTTTAATACGTTTCAGTAAAAAACTAAAAGGAGTTATCAGGGCGAGCCAGGTTTGCGGGGGAGAAGAGAACAACCTCACAATTGCAGTTTACGGATCAAAAGCCAGCCTTAAGTGGGGCCAGGAGAATCCTAATTATCTTTATATGTTAAGCGACTCGGAGCCAACAAAAATATTTAAACCGGCTCATGGATTCAATGATCCCCTTGCAGAAGCCAGTCATACAATGCCATCGGGTCATCCTGAAGGTATCTATGAAGCACTTGCTAACATATATAAAGGTACTGCAAAATCGATAAGAGGTGAGAAATTTAATTCCGGTGAATTCCCGACTGTTCATGACGGTGTAAGAGGAATGAAGTTTATTCATTCGGTTGTTGAATCAAACAAGGGTGGAAACATCTGGGTTAAGGTATAAACAAGATAAAAGATAAAAGATAAAAGATAAAAGATAAAAGATAAAAGATAAAAGTCGAAGCGCAGCGAAAATCCCGCTTCGGCGGGGGGCCAGTGGTGGGTTTAATATTAAAACAAAAGACAATGGAAAGTATTAAAAGATCAAAAAATCAGGTATCGCGACGTAAATTTTTAGAGCTTACAGCCGCGGCCGCAGCATTTTCAGTAATTCCCATTAATTTTAGTTACGGAAGTGAGTCACGACTTCAGAAGGGAAATAAACCCAATTCTAAGTTCGGAGGTGTTCAGGTTGGAGCTATTACATATAGCTGGCGCAGCATGCCATCCAATGCTGAAGACATCCTTCAATATTGTCTCCAGAGCGGGATAAACTCGATTGAGCTTATGGGCGATGTCGCTGAAAAATACGCGGGTCTTCCACCGGGTCCAGCCAAGCCGGTACGACGTGCTGCTATGTCTGATGCAGAAAAAGGAACTTATAATAAAGCCAACAAAGATGCAACAGAAGCACAACGCGAATGGCGTATCTCTGCTCCTATGACAAAATATGTGGAGCTTCGCAAGATGTACAATAATGCAGGTGTGGATATCCATATTGCAAAATTTTCACCTGAGAATTGGTCAGACGAAGAGATAAATTATTCATTCAAAGCAGCTAAGGCACTGGGAGCCAAAGGTGTATGCAATGAAATCGGAGATAATGCATGTAAACGAATGGGCCCTATCGCTCAGAAGAACGGTATGTATGCTATTTTTCATCAACACCTTCAACCGGGTGAACCGGGCTGGACATTTGACAAGTTCCTGGAATATTCCCAGGCTAATATGCTCAATTTTGATGCCGGACATTATTTTGGAGTAACAGGCTTGCATCCCAACGGTATAATCGAAAGACTTCATGACCGGATTGTAAGTGTTCATCTCAAAGATAAAACAGGGCCAAAAGGCAACCCGCCCAACACCAACATGTCATGGGGAAAAGGGGAAACTCCTATTGCCGATATTCTTTTACTTATTAAAAAGAATAAATGGCCGATCAATGTCGATATTGAGTTGGAATATCCTGTACCTGAAGGTTCGGATGCGGTGGCAGAGGTCAAAAAATGTGTTGAATTCGCCAAAGCGATACTTGCTTAACAGAAAGACGGTCTATGATGGAATCAATCCACATTATAAAAGTTGCTCCGTATCTGTTTTCGAGCTCCTCCTTAACGAGGCTTACATTTACTTAAAACACATGATTACCTGTTTGAGAATTCAGTTAAATTGGATTTTAAAGGCAAAGGAAGAGAATAATTAAAAAGATCATATTCCGGCCATGGCTTAATCTGTGATATTACCCTGTACATCATATTATTAATATAGGTATATATTTCAGGGCCATTCCATGCACTTGAGTTAAACAGTACTACCCAGGATATTCCGTCAGATTGTCTTTTCATCATTCCGGCGCTGCCCGGGAATGATCCTGTTCGCCACCATGTACCGTTTAAAACTGTTGATTTCCATCCCACCGGTGCAAAACCGTTGTCGTTATCGGTCATAAACCTGATGCTTTGATCACTGAGAATATCCGGTCTGGTTTTGAAACCGTCAACAGCAAGTAACAAACGCGTAAGATCGGGAGCAGTGGCCAGCCAGGCTCCGGCACCACCAAGAGCCCTGATATCATTACCTCCATAAATCGGTTCAACCATTTCGCCTGTGCCATATATTGAAGGTTTCAGTACCACATCGGTTGGTTCATAGTAAGTAACCTCGAAAGGAGCTTTCTCTGAGAGAAGGTTACCGGCAATTTTCATATCATAAATTCCCAGAGGTTCCAGGATAGCCTGCCTGCAATAATCTCCATACGACATACCTGATACTTTTTCAACTATCAGTCCAAGTATGCTGTATCCAAGGTTTGAGTATGAACGTCCTGTCCCTGGAGTATAATGGAGCCTTTTATCAAGGGCAAACCTCACAATTGTTTTAGTGTCAGCGGGAGGTTTTACTCCCATCATTTCAGCTACTAAAATCGGCATAAACATCTGATCTCCATACCGCTGAGACCAACCGGCCTCATGACTTAAAAGATGTGCAACTGTTATACCATAAATTCTCTTGTCTTTAGGTTCGCTGAAATAGGGATCATTAAGAATTCCATCTGCACCAAAAACTCTGTCGTTCAGAGATATTTTACCATCCTCCTGGAGCTTCATAATGCAAATAGCCGTTACCAGTTTTGAAATACTTGCTATCCTGAATTGACTATATGGCTGAGTTTCAGTCGTTGATGCAGTATCGGCATATCCAAAACCTCTTGCAAAATTCAGTTTCCCATCTTTGGAGATAGCTACTGAGGCACCTGCAATCGACCACTTCCGCAAAAAAGCATTTATTGTCTTTTCGACACTGGCAAACTCCTTCCCTGATGAGCTGCTATTTGTGAGTCTGACATTGCGGGGCACAAGTTTGTCGATAACGACAACGCTATTCTCTTTTGCACCGGGGTTGAAACTCACTAATGAGACCAGAAGGGTAACCAACAATATTTTTCTTTTTCTGCTCAACAGGTAATCATTTATTCAGGAGACAAAAATAAAAAGTATTCCTTTTCACTCATGCAAGTATATCATAAATATTACAATAAAGAATTAAAAATTCAGTTTTTGAATAATATTTAATACTCTATTATTTGCTATTCCATAAAAAAAATAATCAAAGAATTAACTTTGTATTCATGTCAGCAGCCAGGTTATCAGTTTTACGGATTTTTTTACTTTTTGCCATCCTGTCCCGTTCGGCCTGTTTGTATGGACAGCGGCTGGCACTTGATGGTGCATTGGACTGGGGGCCTGTTATTGACACATCGGGTTATATTCCATCTTTTTACGCCGGAGCTCTCGACTACAACCTGATGATTGCAGCATCAAAAGGATATGCTTCAGAAATTGAACGCATTATTGGGGAAGGGGCTGATATTAATGCCGAAACGGATGAAGGGGCAACCCCGCTTATTTTTGCCGTAACTAATAACAGGCTTGCAGCAGTTAAAACACTTTTAAACTTTAATCCTCTTCTTGATAAAGTTACCACAAGTTTTGAAACGCCTCTTCTCATCGCCGTAAAAAACAGAAATTTTGAGATTACCGAGGCACTAATACGTGCAGGTTCCGAAGTGGATTACCCTGATAGACAAGGAGCAACCCCCCTTCATCATGCTTCGATAAACGGATATCTGGATATTGTTGATCTGCTATTATATTACGGAGCCTCTATCGATGTAAAATCAGAAGAAGGAACCACTCCTCTACTGGCATCTATATGGGCGGAATATACAGATGTTGCCGATCTGCTAATTCAGAATGGCGCCAATATGGAGGCGAGAGACAATGATGGGTTTACCCCTTTCCTCATGGCCGCATTTAACGGCGACACTCTGATGATGGATCTGTTGTATAAAAAGGGAGTTGATATTTATGCCACAAATATATCACATCAGAATGCCTTAACACTCTCAATATTAGCTGACCGCAGAGGAGCAGCTGCATTTCTTCTTAGAATAGGAGACAAATGGACAAACTCCGGGAGAGGTGTTGTAAATCCTTATAGCGTTGCATCAAAATACCGAAGAAAAGAGATGGTCAATATCCTGGAAAAAAACAATGTACGAGGGCAATTAAAATATGAAATAGACCAGGTAGGTTTAACGGCCTCTTCAAGGTTTTGCTTACATGATCTCTATACCGGGGTAAGTCTTTCATTTAAAGAACCCTTTTTGAATGAAGGTTTCATCATCGGTTTCGATATGAAATTATGGTACACCAGGGTTTTGATAAAGGATTCCGGGCATTTGTTTTATCAATATTTGGACAAGGGCTCGGTTGCTTATGCTGGGTTGTTTAAAGATTTTGCATTAACCGATCGTCTGTATAGAAGTAATTTTGCATTTTCAACCTCTCTATTAGCCGGTTATTCTTTTGGAAACAAGCTTAAAGGGACTCTTATTACTCCTGAAAATAAATTTATGGTTATTCCTGCCATCTCATTTAAATGGACAAAGAAGAATCTTTCTATATCTCTGGGTATGGAATACATGAAAACTGAATATTATCATGTTGGCCCGGTCTGGCTCAGGATTGGTTCTTCATATAGTCTTTTTTTCGATAATATCAGAACAAAGGCTAAAACGATAAAGTGGTATTAATAAGTATTATGAGAATTGCTATAAAATTATTTCTTTTTCTTATCCTGGCGATGTGCTTCTCATGTGAAGAACAGGGTCTTTTTGTTAATTGTCCCGACTGTACTGCAGATGAACCGGTCAGGGCTGAACTTGAAGCTAAGCTTGAAACAAATTATTATTCCGATGTTATAATACAAATATGGGAAGGCAATCTTGAAGACAGTATTTTGCTTGGCACATATATTTCAAATGCCACAACTTTTAGCCATGAAGTTACTATTAATAAGAAATATACTGTCACAGCTACTTATTCTATATCCGGCATTAACTATATTGCAGTTGATTCTGCAATACCAAGGGTTAAATACGATAAAGAGCAATGCGACGATCCCTGCTTTTTTGTTTATGACAGAATTTGTGATCTCAGGTTGAAATATACGAAATAAAGGAGAAAGTTAATTTAAGATAAAAGACAAAAGTCACAAGACAAAAGGGGGGAAAACACAGGCGCCAACCTTGCAGTTATGTTGCAGCTACAAACAACTAATAATCTGTATCTCAGAACTATCTGCTGAATATATAAAAGATTTTATATATTAAATACAGGTCTGGTGTCGTAAATAATTTCATCTTTTTTATAATAAACTTTCTCGAGGAACAACCCGCTTGGCGGAGCGGTAAGCTTAGCAGGAATATCTGACCGGAGTCTGAAAAACTTAGAAACATCTTCGGATGACAGTTTACCACGTCCGACTTCGACGAGAACTCCCGTCATGCGCCTGACCTGCTTCCATAGAAAATGCGAACCGACAACATGAAAAATAAGCATATCACCAAAATCATTCACCTTTGCATGTTTGATCTCTACAATGGTGGATGGTTGTTCCTGAGCCTCATCGGTAAAATACCTGTAGTCTTTCATTCCGGGGAAATTTTTTGCAGCTTCGTTCATCAGATCAACATCAAGCTGGTCTTTAATCCACCAGACAAACTTTTTCCCGAAAGCGGTACGTCTTCTGCTAATCTGGTAGATATAACTGCGGGCAACAGCATCGTGCCTGGCATGAAACTTCGGATGGGCTTCTTCAACATTGATTATACAGATATCAGGTGGAAGCCGGTCGTTGATCCCGTATTTTATCTTCAGCGGTGCCATATCCGTTTCAACACCAAGATGTGCAACCTGACCCGAAGCATGAACGCCCCCATCAGTGCGTCCGGCTCCGAAAACATCAATCTCTTCATTATCAAATAACTCCCTGCAGGCATCCAGTATCTCTCCCTGGATTGTTCTTCCACCTTTCTGCATCTGCCAACCCGAGTAGCGGGTTCCATCATATTCTATTGTAAGCTTGAATCTGCCCATGGTTGTCGTATTATTATTCTATAAAGGTATGATAAAAAATGAATACAGCGCAGGGTGCCGACAAGGAGCGAAGCGACGAAGCAATCAATCACCACCTTATGCAGAAATTTCAAAGAGATTTGTGAGTCTTATTAATTTTCTGACTGTTTGATCAGTCACTTACATTTATTATTTTTGTATTGAATTATTCATTAATAAACGGATTCCGGAATTATGAAAAACAGATACATGAATCCATACTTTGCAGGTACTATGTTGGGGATAGTACTTTTACTCGCTATGTTCCTGTCGGGACGCGGCCTTGGGGCAAGCGGAGGTTTCAAATACTGTATGGTCTCTATTGTAGCTGCCGTTGACCGGCCACATGCAGATGGATCAATCTACTACAGCAAATATTTCGAAGGAGGTAAAAAGCCTTTAAAAAACTGGCTGACACTTGAGATACTCGGAGTTGTAGCCGGGGGATTCTTATCAGGAGCAATTTCAAAGAGGCTGAAGTTCAAAATTGAAAAGTCTCCTAAGATATCAAAT
>JAPLEB010000022.1 GCA_026391555.1 Bacteroidia bacterium
CAGTGACACTGCTAGCGAATTCAGGCGGGTCCTGAAAAAAGACAAAAGAGCAGTAATCCAGTTCTACCCGAAGACGGAAGCCGAGTTCGAACTCTGCGTCCGGGCGTTCAAAAGAGCCAAATTCCGAATAACCATAGCAGAGGACTACCCGCACATCCCTAAAAAGCGCAAAAGATACCTTATTCTGCAGAAGTAAAAGGCTTTTAAAACACCAAAACCCACTAAGTTCATAAACAAAATTCTAAATATTAGTTTAGGTCAAAGCGATATCATACTTGATTCCTTTGCTGGCTCTGGTACAACCGCGCATGCTGTTCTAAACCTCAACAAACTAGATGGCGGAAACCGTAAATTTATTCTGGTTGAGATGGAAGACTACGCTGAATCAATTACTTCCGAAAGAGTCAAACGGGTAATCAAAGGTTATGCAGATAAAGAAGGAACTGGTGGAAGCTTTGATTATTACGTGTTAGGCAAACCTCTTTTTATCGGGGAGAATAGAGAGTTCTTGAATGAAGAGGTTGGAACTGACAAAATAAGAGAATATATCTGGTACAGCGAGACCCGGACTGCGTGGGGAAAGCCTGATTTACATAAAAACCAAAGCAGGGCAATATGTTATTTATGCCGACAATTGCCTTTTGCCTAAGGACTTTATGATGAAAAAGAACATAGTATTTAAGAAAATTCCACGAGATATAACAAGGTTTTAACATGGAAAGCAAAGTTAAACTTTTCGATCAGGTACAAATAAGAACTCATTGGGACGATGAGAAAGAGAAATGGTATTTCTCCATCGTAGATGTGGTTGGTGTTCTCACTGATAGTCCGAATCCGAATAATTACTGGAAGGTATTAAAACACAGGCTGATAAAGGAAGGTAGCGAGTTGGTTACAAATTGTAACCAACTGAAAATGCAGTCATCTGACGGAAAATATTATAAGACAGATGTTGCTGATACAGAGCAGTTACTGAGACTGATCCAATCTGTTCCCTCCCCCAAAGCCGAGCCTTTAAAAATGTGGCTGGCAAGAGTTGGCAATGAACGAATTGATGAAACACATGACCCGGAATTAGGCATAGAAAGAGCGATGGAAACTTACCTGAGAAAAGGCTATACAAAAGAATGGATAAATCAACGCCTGAAAAGCATTGAAGTACGTAAAGAATTAACTGATGAATGGGAAAATCGTGGAGTAAAAAAGGGTCAGGAGTTCGCTATTCTTACGGATGAAATTACAAGTGCCTGGTCGGGTTTTACGACAAAGCATTATCGGATTTTTAAAAACCTGAAAAAAGAAAATCTGCGTGACCACATGACTAATCTTGAACTGGTATTGAATATGTTGGCCGAAGCAACGACTACAGAAATTTCCAGGGAGAAAAAGCCTTCAACATTTAACGAGAACAAAAGAATAGCCAGGCAAGGGTGGCACTATTGCCGGAAATACCCGAAAAGAGATAGAGGAAAAAACAGGAAAAAGTGTTCTGTCAAAAAGAAATGCAAAGTCACTCAAATCAGGTAATAAAGAAATTAGTGAATAATGGAACTGAAAAACTATCAACATAAAGTTATAAAAGACCTCGAACTATACCTGGAATATGTTCAAAGGTTCAAAAAAACGGATACTGCATTTAATAAGTTTTGGGAGGATCGTATAGGCCCATATAATGCATTAAATGGTGAGGGTATGCAACCCTATAAGAACA
This sequence comes from Bacteroidia bacterium, assembly GCA_026391555.1. GTDB lineage: Bacteria > Bacteroidota > Bacteroidia > Bacteroidales > VadinHA17 > LD21. The sequence goes on from JAPLEB010000022.1 coordinate 1,712, forward strand.
CAATACCAAATGCAGCACATGTTTGCATTAAAGTACCCACTGCAGGGGGGAAAACTTTTATTGCCTGTAATGCATTAAGCACAATCTTTTCAGCCTGGGCACCAGAATTACCAAAGTTGGTTATATGGCTGGTTCCATGGAGCAACCTGCTTGATCAGACTTTCAATAATTTAAGTAACCCTGATCACCCCTATCGTCAGAAACTCGACAGTCTGTTTAATCATCGTGTTGAGGTGTACCAGAAAAAGGATATTCTTTATGGCTCAAACTTTAACCCCGGCGTTGTAAAAGAGCAACTTTCAATAATTGTAATGAGCTATTCAAGCTTAAGGGCCAGGAATAAAGAAGACAGGAAGGTTTACCAGGAGAATGGAGAATTGGCTCAATTTTCGAGCCAGTATAAAGATAAATCACATCTGCTTGAGGATATCGATGAAACAGCACTTATTAATGTTATCCGTAGCCTTAATCCGGTTCTTGTTGTTGATGAAAGTCATAATGCAGAAAGTGATCTGAGCGTGGAAATGCTGAATGCTTTAAATCCTTCATTTGTTCTTGACCTTACCGCAACACCAAAAGATAACAGTAATATTGTTAGTCTTGTTCCGGCCATCGAGTTGAAAAAGGAACACATGGTAAAGTTGCCTGTAATAGTTTACAATCATCACGATAAAACAGAAGTAATAAACAGTGCTCTGCATCTTCAGCACAAACTCGAATTACTTTCAATTGAGGAGGAAAAGAACGGCGGGAAATATATACGTCCGATCATTTTGTTTCAGGCACAGCCCCGCACTGATGAAGATAATACCACTTTTGATAAGCTGAAAGAACAATTGCTTAAAGTCGGTATTCCGGAAGAACAGATAAAAATCAAAACTGCTGAAAAAGACGAGCTAAAGGGAATTGATCTGAGCTCCAGAGAATGTGAAGTCAGGTATATCATTACAATCAATGCTTTGAAAGAAGGCTGGGATTGCCCGTTTGCTTATATACTTGCATCACTGGCTGACAAGTCCTCTGCTGTTGATGTTGAACAGATACTTGGTCGTGTATTGCGTCAACCTTATGTAATGCAACATTCTGCTCCATTGCTTAATATATCTTATGTACTTACTGCTTCTGCAAAATTCAATGAGACCTTGCAGAATATTGTCAGAGGATTACAGGCATCGGGTTTTAGTGAAAAGGATTACAGGGACAAAGACGATATGCCCGAAGAAGTTAAGAATAAGATAATCGAAAAGCCTCTGGAATCATTTCTTTTCCCGGAAAGGCAAGAGGAAATGGCAAATGCAGATGAAGAAATCGAAGTGGATCGTATTTCATACAATCCTGATTCCGGAAACACTCCTGAAACAAAGGTTTCAGCAATCGCTGAAATTGAGAGTATGGCAGAAGAACAAAATCGGGAGATGGATGCAGAGATTGAAAAACAAAGCCAACAACCGATTGACGAAAATATATTTCAGGAAATGGGTGATAAAGTAAAGCGTTATCGGATTGTTGATGTAAATAAAGATATTTCATCAAAGATTAAACTGCCTCAATTCTTTTTGCAGGTGCAGCAGAGCGATGTTTTCGGAACAGATACAATATTGCTCAACCAGGAGTCTCTTCTTAAAGATTTCAAATTAGGTAGTGAAGATTCAAAAATAGACTTTGATCAGATTTCTTCGGATCTCTATAAGGTGGATATTGTTCAGATTAAAAAAGACGAATATGCACCACGCTTTACCAAGATAGAAGACATGAAGGTGAAAGACCCAATTGTTGAATATATTCTTGCAAAGCCAAAAGATGGCCAGATTAAAGACATCGCCTATCAGATTGTTCAGCTTATCGGCAATTTGTACCCTATTCCGGATCAGGAGATAAGGATTTATGTGGAACGGATTCTGAACCAGCTTAATCCTGAACAATTGCAGGATATTCTTGTAAGAAAGTTGAGTTATTCAGACAAGATTAAAGCAAAGATCCGCATTCATGCAGATTCTTATGCTGAAAGCCGGTTCAATGATCTTATTAAGATTGGCAAAGTGTCAACTGCTCCTGCATGGAATTTCTCCGAAATGATAGTACCTGGCTCACTTGGCGCTTCGATTGGAAATTCCCTTTATGAACGGGAAGGTGCCATGAATAACTTTGAGACCACCGTAATTACTGATATTGCGAGCTTACCAAATATTTCATTCTGGCATCGCAATTTAGGCAGAGGTAAAGGGTTTTCGATAAATGGGTTCAAGTCCAACCATTACCCCGACTTTATAGCAGTTTCAAAATCCTGCAAAGTTATAATCATAGAAACAAAAGGTGATGACCGGGACAATTCCGATAGTGTCGCCAAATGTCGTTTAGGGAACAAATGGGCTGAATTGGCTGGCCAAAACTTCCTCTATTTTATGGTTTTCGACAAGAAAGATATTGCCGGGGCATATACAGTGGATAAAGCAAAAGAACTGATAAGGCAGTTATAAATATTAGCAGATTTATGAAAAACGATATCCAACCTCAATATTCAGATATAATCTTTTACACTTCTCCTGAAGGGAATGTAAGTATAGAAGTAATTTTTAATGATGAAACATTTTGGCTTAGCCAAAAGAAAATGGCTGACTTATTTAGTGTAGATGTTCGTACCGTTAATGAACACCTTAAAAACATTTATAATACCACCGAGTTACTTCGGGAAGCAACTATCCGGAAAATCCGGATAGTTCAAAAAGAAGGCACACGGGATGTAGCCAGGGATGTTGATTTTTATAATTTGGATGCCATTATAGCTGTTGGTTACCGGGTAAATAGTTACCAGGCTACCCAATTCCGAATTTGGGCAACCAAAACATTACGTGAGTTTATAATCAAAGGATTTGTATTGGATGATGAACGGTTGAAGCAAGGTAAACGCTTCGGCAAAGATTATTTTGATGAACTTCTGGAACGCATTCGGGAGATTCGTGCAAGTGAAAGACGATTCTATCAGAAAATCACAGATATTTACCAACAGGGCAGCATCGATTACAATAAGGATGCTGAGATTACTCATACTTTCTTTAAGACGGTTCAGAATAAGCTACACTGGGCGATTACAAAGCAGACGGCCCCTCAAATTGTTGCTTCCCGTGCTGATTCAACCAAACCGAACATGGGTTTACAAACATGGAAAAACGCCCCTTCCGGTAAAATCATAAAAACAGATGTTACAATTGCAAAGAACTACCTGCATGAGAAAGAAATAAAAGAACTTGAAAGGATTGTCAGCATGTATCTTGATTATGCCGAGAATCAGGCATCCCGTCAAATCTCAATGAAAATGGCAGATTGGGTACATAAATTAGATGGGTTCCTCCAATTTAATGATTATTATATTTTGAAGAATGCAGGGACTATCTCCCATGAAGTAGCAAAACGTCTTGCAGAGCAGGAATATGAGAAATATCGCATTTCTCAGGATCAGCTTTATGAAAGCGATTTTGACAAAGAAGTAAAAAAGTTAACATCAAAAATTAAATCAACTAAAAGCAAAAAAGATAAGAAATAAATGTCAGTGCAAAATCTTATACTAAACATTCTTACATTAAACCACTGATTTTAACGACATGGAGGCAGGACAGTCAGATATTCGCAACAAAGTGCTCGCCCCTGTTTTTAAGAAAATGGGCATCATTAAGCAATGGGGCAATGGTTATCACCGACACGTCGGAGAAAACGTCGGAGAAAATTTTAGAACTTATAACAAGCAATAAGTATATAACAATTATAGAACTTTCTGAAAATATTGGCGTTAGCAGCCGGTCTATTGAACGAAATATAAAAAAAACTTCAGGAAGAAAACAAATTAAAACGTGTCGGAGCCGATAAAGGAGGCCATTGGGAAATATTAAAGTAAGGAAAAAACTGAATATGAATAATTTAAAAAGGGTTTTAATATGGAATACAATAATAACCTCTTAATAAATATCCTGACTTTTAATCATCCCAAAGTAGAACAGGAATTTGCATTTTACACTCAAAAGCAGGAAGGCTTTTGTCCCATACATAAAGGAGATTTATCAGGAGTTATTGAAGATTGTATTCCAGAAGAAGAACTAAATCAGATATTATGGTTATATACAGATTTTCTTCCACCATAAGAAAATGCGATCATCCTGAATGTTGATCTGGAGAATTGCATATATTTTGCAAATCACTATTACAGACATCTGATTCGTTCATATTTTAAGGGTGTTGCCGATGTAATCAGATTTAATTTTACTGATGAAATTGAAGTGTGGTTTAAAATCACCTCCCAGCCCGATAAAAAATACTCGATTTACAATCAGTTTACATTAAAAGTCCAACAAAAAAGAGTTACCGATAGATGCGAATTAGTTGTTTCATTTGACGGAACTACCAAAGTACTCAATAAAAGTTTAGAGGAACTGATTAATTTTCCTCCGGAACAATTCAATTGGATTAACTGTAATGGAGAATTGCACAGGTATAAATATATGCCTCCTCATTTTAAACAAGATTTAAGTAATTTGTTTCCTGTACTAAGCAATAAATTGAAACCCGAATTTAATATACTTTTCGATAAGCCAACTTTTGCCAACCGCTATCCCAGGTATAAGAATATTCTGGAAACATTTTACAATGACCACTTAAACACTGATGCGTTTCGTAGCATTATCCCTATCTCTCAGGATGGCTATTTACAAATAAATCACACCCATGTTCAAAGAATACCACAAGATTCAAATAAACTCCTTTTCGGAAAAGAAGCGCATGGTGGCGAACCCAAACGTGATTTACTAAAATTAGGTCCATACAAACCCTCGCCGCACAATAATGTACATTTCTTTTTCATTTACCATAAGCCGGATAGAGAAAAGGCCGTAAAAAAACTATATGAGTATTTCACCAAAGGCTATTGGTCTGTAAACTACAATAATGAAAATGTACGGCTATTTCCCGATATGACAACATACATCAAACAGCCATTTCATATCGAAACCATAGACAGTATTGCCTTTGACTCCGTTGAATCTGCTGTTGATACGGTTGATAAGGCTATTCGCAGTAAAAACCGCTTACCGGATACAGTTTATATGGCAATCTATATAAGCCCAATTCCCAAGCTTGATAAAAACCAGGAGAACCTTAAAATTTACTATCGCATTAAGGAAATTCTTTTACAGCATAGCATTACATCACAAGTTGTTTACAAAGAGAATATTTTCAATAAAAATTTCAACTTCTTTTTACCGAATATTGAGATTGCTATTTTAGCAAAGTTGAGCGGCATTCCATGGCGGCTCAATCGTTCACTTACATTTGAATTGATTGTTGGAATTGGTGCATTTTATTCCATGACACGAAAATCGAGGTATCTCGGTAGTGCATTCTGTTTTAATAATGAAGGTATTTTTGAAAACTTCGACTGTTTTTTATCCAATGATACCGATACTCTTGCCGGTTCAATTCGTAAAGCTGTTCTAAAATTTTTAGTTGACCACGAACACGCCGACCGTTTAATAATTCATTTTTATAAAGACATCAGTAAAAAGGAAATGACTCCTATTGTTGACACATTGCACAAATTAGGACTTTCAATTCCGGTAATAATAGTTACAATTAACAAAACAGAAAGCAAAGGATTGCTTGCATTCGATACATCCGATAAAAATCTGATGCCATATAGTGGTACCATTGTAAAAGTTGGAAGATATGAATATTTGTTATTCAACAATACCCGTTATAATGAGAATAGCGTTCTGAAAGAAAAAGATTATCATTTTCCGATAAAGATTTCTTTTAAATCCTCAAAGCCGGGACTATTGGAAAATCCGGAATTGATTGAAGAATTAACCGATCAGGTATATCAGTTTAGCCGCATGTATTGGAAAAACGTCAGCCAGCAGAGTCTTCCGGTAACTATTTGTTACCCCGAAATGGTTGCAGAAATCTTCCCCCATTTCGAATCAGATACTATTCCCCCATTCGGTCAGAAAAATTTGTGGTTTTTGTAGAAAAGCTTATGCCTTAGTTTTTGCCCGCCTTACCTGCCACTTGGTCTCAGTACCAGGAAAAAGGAATAGTAAAAAAGGCCGTAATAAACCGGCCTTTTTCAATCTGTATTTTTAATTAATTGGGACTGCATTGATGGCCATCCTGCTTATGTGCCTCATGCTGGTGGCAGCTGCTTCCGCTGTCTTCTACTAATCCAGAGAGATAGAGTTTTACAACTTCTGTGGCATCTCCGGAGCAACCGCGGATTACTTCTATCCCGCTATTATTCAGTACGTTTATGGCACCCCCTCCAATACCGCCTGCAAGCATTACAGTGACACCATCTGAAGCAAGTACACTTGCTATATCTGACTTGCAACCGCACCCTTGTGGAGATTCAACACTTTCTATCCCGGCTATTTCATTTTTTTCTGATATTGTAAATATACCATACGATTCACAATGGCCAAAATGGCTGTCTATCTGGTTTTCTTTTGTTACTGGAACTGCAATTTTCATCATAATATAATCTTGATTTTAATGGTTTGTTTGTTATTGATTATCTTATTTTTAATTTAATTTTATCAATTCATTTTCTCCATAAGCTGTGCAATCCTTGCATTTAAAGTGATTTTCCAAACCCTCTATCAGCTTATAACATTTTTTACAGCGGTACCAATCTTTTTCCAATTCATAATTGCCGCCTTCTATCTCAATTGCTTTGCCTTCAACAAATGCTTTTGCAATTAGTTCCAGTGCGCTATTATAAATACGCGTAAAGGTGGGACGGGAAATATTCATTTGTATAGCTGCATGATCCTGTGGAAGTCCGTCGTAGTTCACTAATCTGATGCTTTCGTACTCCTCAAGTTTCAAAATTACAGGTTCGATTTTACACATTGGCATCCCATAGGGCTTGAACCCCTTCATTTTTGGCGGATTAGAAATTCTTCTGCTTTTATGCGGACGCGCCATTCCTTTCTGATTTAAAGATCGCTTTGATATTGGGATAGATAAGATACCCGAAGAATATAGCCGACAAAGCAAGAATTATTTTTCCGGCCAGACAAAAAGGACCGCAATAAAATTCCTCTCCAAGACCAAAAAGACAGGTGGTGCACCCAATTAATGCCATCAGCAAATAATCAACAAATACTATCAATGGAAGGACAAAGAAGATTTTGAGGAAAATTGAAACTTTCATGGCTGATATTTTCTATAAAGATAGTGAACCTACGTTCATAATCCAAATAAAACTCAACAAATTTACAAAGCGCTTAATTTTCTTCTTTTTGATTATGAAATTAACTAAAATGTAGTTTAAGGGCGATTTGCTATAAGCAGAAACACATCAAATTGTTTTGTTTCAGTATCTGAGATTTCCTTATTAATAACAAAGCATTTTTGGTGGCTTATATTTTCGAAACCTGGTTTTAAGAGCAAGCTTGACAATTCGATCGGATCGAAACCTTTTTGACCTGTAAATCCTTCACCATGAAAAGAACCATCTTCAGAATAGAGATCTGCTATTGCGAGATAACCTCCGGGATTAAGAAGGTTATAAAATTTTGCTATAATTTTTTCTATATCAGATATATGATGCAGAACCATCTGGTTAAAGATAAGATCGTACTTCGCATCTTTAAAATCATCCTTTTCGAGATTAAAGTTTAATGTTTTGAGATTTTTGACCTTTGATGTCTTTATCTTGTTATTCATCACCTTAACCATTTCCGAGGAGTTATCCATTAAAGTGATCTTTTTTAAAGAATCTTTCAGGATAAAACTGGTTACTCCGGTTCCCGCACCGAATTCAAGAGCAGTCATCTGCTTATTTAATGGTAAAAGTCTCTTAATGTCATTTGCAATAGCCTCAGCACGCTCCCAGATTATTGGGTTCTGGTCCCATCCGGCTGCTTTTATGTCAAATTCGTTCATTTATATCTTTTTAGTTAAGAATCTTTTATGAAAATATTAAAATTAACCAAGCGTATTTGAAAAAAGCTGCATGTTGTAATCGACAATAATACTGTCAACAGAGGCTGGTTTTTCTTTAATAAAATTAATGACTCCGCCTATTGCATCGGAGCCATAAAGCAAAGAAGCAGGTCCTTTGATGATTTCAACATCTTCAATTCCGAATTCGTCTATTCCAAGCGGATGATGATCGGAATATTGGTAATTTTCAAATCTGACTCCATTATTTAATACTAAAATGTCATTCATTGAAAGCCCACGAATAACAGGTTTTGAAACTCCGCTTCCTTTAGAAATCATGTCAACGCCTGGCACTTGAGTAAGTACTTCCGAAAAATTAGACGTGTTTTTAATTGTAAGAGTATTAAGTTTTAGAACATCAATTTTCACAGCATTTTCATGTTGTGTAGAATTATAACCACCTGAAACAACTACTTCTTCTGCTTCAATTGCTGTTTGTTTTAGCATGATGTTTAATTCTATACTTTCTCCGTTTAAATCAACTGTTTCAATACGGTTAGTGTAACCAACAAATGAAAATTGTATTTTAATTTTTCCATTTGGCAAATTTAATAATTCATAATTTCCATATTTATCTGAAACGGTGCCTTTGTTCAGGTCCGGAATAAAGATTGTTGTTCCCGGCAACGGCAAATTGTCCTGGTCTGTTACTTTTCCTGTTATCCTGTTTTGTGCGTTTGTAATATGATACATTAATATTATAACGCAAATGGTAAATATTTTTTTCATTTTATTACTTTTTAAATGACAAACAAATTTTAAAAAACACCACAAAGGATGTTGTAATTCAAATTTGTTTATAAGGCGGGGCTCGTAATGAAAATGAAAATTGTGAAGGATTAGAATAATATCGGGAACTGTAATTATTACAGTAACTATCTAAAGGATTTTCCTTTTGTAAATAAATATTTTCAACACTTGACAAAAAAACTGAAAATTCGAAATTGCATATACCACACTTATCATGGAAAACATGGTTATGTTTCTCATTTGTTGCAGTGCATTTAAAATGTTCGTGATGATGCTCAAGCTTGACTATTGATGGGAATAGAAAAACCATCAATAATATTAAAGAAGTAATATTTTTAAATTTTCTTATCATTAAAATTGTTTACTCTGCCTTCAGCTGCTGAGCGGCAGGACATTTGTAATTAAATGTCCATCACTTTCATAAAGCTCAAAGATAAGCAAAATGGACTAATTCAGTTGGGCCTCAAGACTCTCATTCTTTATCTCAGGGCAGGACAAAATTTAAATTATCGAAATATTCCCCGGAGGTAGTTGATACAGGCGGGAAACAAAAAAGAGGATGTATCAAAAGTCGATTTATCTTCTGGAGAATTGAATATTCGAAAGTACTCTCGTAGGGGGGTACGGATAAAATCAACAAAAAAGAGGCTGTTCTCACCTTTTGAGACAGCCTCTTGTGAGTCATTACTTCTTAAGAACTGTTTTAAGTACTGTCTCTTTAGGTAGTTTTTTGGTACAAAAGAACCAGTCGTAACAATGCATCTCTTCTTTATTTTCCATACGCTCTTTTGCTACTCCGCATGAACCTGCAGTTGGAACGATGACATCATCACCCGGACGCCAGTCGGCAGGTGTGGCAACTGAAAATGCATCAGCAGTCTGCATTGCAATGATAGCCCTATATAGTTCGTCAAAATTACGTCCCATGCTCAGAGGATAGTAGATAATTGCCCTGATAATTCCTTTGGGATCAATAAAGAATACTGCTCTTACAGCTTTGGTATTGCTTTCACCCGGTTGGATCATACCATATTTTTTCGCAACATCCATTGTGATGTCCTCAATAAGCGGGAATTTCACCTCGACATCTTTCATACCTTTATACTCGATCTTCTCTTTGATTGTACGCAACCATGCAATATGGCTGTAAAGGCCATCAACGGAGAGGCCAACCAACTTACAGTTTGCTTCCGCAAATTGTTTTTCCATACTTGAAAATGTCATAAATTCGGAGGTACAAACCGGTGTAAAATCGGCAGGGTGACTGAATAAGATAACCCAGCTTCCGGAATAATCTGCCGGGAAATTTATTGGACCCTGTGTTGTTACAGCCTTAAATTCAGGAGCTTTGTCGCCGATACGCGGCATCGGAATTGTTCTGTCATCGCACATAATGATAAGATTTAATGGTTAATAAAACTTTATTTACTTCTCTCAAGCATCAGCTAAAGATCTTCTTTTAGCGCGGAGAGGTCTTCTTCATGTTCAACCTCTTTAGTCGGCCCGGAGGGAATCGAACCCTCGACCCCATGATTAAGAGTCACGTGCTCTGCCAGCTGAGCTACGGGCCGGATGTGATTACGAAATTAATAAAAATTAAAAACATTATGAACATACGCTCATATAAAGGTTAGATTATTGTCTCGTTAACAAAAAATGTTTTACAGAGGTTACTCTGTTTTTCAAATATTTAAGGTATGAACCTCATCATATAACTGATAAAATTGGCAGGATCAATATACAATATAACCAGATCAAATATTTTTTCCCTGTCCCATTTCAGCCAGTATTTTATTGATGCCCGGCGTATAAGGGTCCAGTAACCTTCATCCTCCAGTCCATAATTCATAACTCCTTCATCAATTACTGATTTTAGCTCATTCAGGTACGCGGATTTTAGTTTTATCATAATGGAGCGGTTCTGATATGTAAAAACAGCTTGCGGTTTGGCAATAGTGTCGTTTATCAGATGAATTGACCCCTGCCCTAAAGTTGCTCCTGTGCTTACCTGAAGACCATCATTCATGCAACTGAGAGGTTCCCGGGATCCAGCATAGGTGTTTATTTCAAGCATATCTGTACCTATTCCGAAATACTCCCTGGCATAAATCCCCATCTTTGCCCCGACAATGGAAAATACCCCAAGGTGGCCATGGAATTCATCTGTCATAACACAGGCTTTCCATTCATCAATACCATATCGGGTTATTGCGGAATCCATTATTTGTCTTACATCATATACAAATAGTTCGCGGTTGGCAGGGAAGCCATAGAATGCAATAAAGTTACCTGATTTGTAACGGCCTGTTATCATATCGGTTACAACTTCCTTAATTGCCTGAATGTTTTGCTTTTTATTAAAATGTACTGTTGCTTTTTCCTCAGATGGAGTCATCTCAAATAATTCAGGATTTGCCATATAAATTGCTGCAAGTTCCTCACTTTGCACTGACTTTTCAGATTCAGCTGACTGCTTGCAGATAGTGAAAAATTCTTTTCCAAGAGTAGTTTTTGCCTTTCTGCATTGATTAATAAAACCGTGATCGAATATTACAAATTCACTATTCAGGGTGGAAATAATATCAATACCAATGCCTGATTTAAACAGAAGATCAACAGCTGTCCTGTCGTATTCATAATTATAGCCATGCAGAGGATTAACCGATTCATTATACCATATTATCTCTTCAATATTTTTATATACCTTCTGATTACCTTGTAATTCCCTGACCATATTTGTCAAAGGACCAAGGCATACTATCGTCATTTCTTCTTTTGAAGCCTGAAGTATTTCAGATAATAAAAATCTTTCTGCTCTTCCGGTACCTGTTTCTACCTGGATCTTGTCGGCATTAAAGCGGTGCAGGAGACTTCTGATTTTTTTCATCCCCTCTTCACGGCGAAGTTTACCGTCGGATACTAAAATGGCTTTCACTATAATGCCGGGATGCGATAAAAGAATACTTATTGCTCGCAGATCACTGTCATTACAGTCAGTATCAATTATAATACTGTGTTTTAATTTTGAATGTAATGGACTGGCCCAAAGATTAGTAGCCAATAATAATAAATAAAGGGGAATAATATATTTCTTCATTTAACTCAATTGTTGTGGTAATTTTAACGGCCAAAAAATAAGCTATATATTTGATAAATAAGTAAATAATGTATTAAAACTTCATCTTCACTCCTCCGAAAGCAGTAATCCCCGGCATCGTATAATACAGGTTGTTTTCATATTTCTGATTTAAGATATTCCCGGCGCTGATAAATAACTCAGCATACTTCCAGACCTGATAAGATATTTTGGAATCGAATAATGTGTAATCCTGAAAGCTGGCTTTTGCAGAGGGATCAGTATCAAGATGATTTACATACTGGATACTTGACATAAACTGCCACTTTTTCAGGCGGTAGTTACAACTTAAAAACAGATGATGTTTTGGCGTGGCATAAACAGGGCTTTCCATATTAATATAAGAGTAAGTCAAATTAAGCCCAAGATTTTCGGTGGGATTTGCATTGGCTGCAAACTCAATACCTTTGTTAAATACCTCTCCGGCATTTTTTAACCCGACCATTGGTACAGCAATTATCATGTTATCGCCTTTGACTATATAACCTGTTAATTCGAGTTTCAGTTTTTGATTAAAGAACGATTGCAGCAAACCAGTTTCATAACTCATTATTGTTGCGGGACTCAGGTTTACATTGTGATTAAAGAAGTATAGTTCCTGGATTGTAGGACTTCTGAATCCTTTGGCTATTGAAACTTTCAGATTAGTATATCCGCCAATTTTATAGGCCAGACCACCGGCAGGGATCCAAGTGGTCCCATAAACCTGATGATCCTGCAATCGCAAACCGGCATTAAGGGTGAGCTTCTCAAATAAAGTTTGTTGTACAAAACCGTAAATGCCTGCATCATAAAGAGTTGTATCCTTAAAGACCATTCCCATGCCACCCATTGCCAGTTCATTTTCAGCTCTCCCGCCATAATCCAGATAATCAGCACCCAGAGTTATACTATTACCTTTAAACAAATTAAAAGCTTCATATATATTAATTCCATAATTGGCATCGGTTGAATGAAACCCGTCGGATATATTATGTTCGCCGAAATTATAGAATAGTTTTGCTGAGCCTGAATACTTTTCATAATTGTTGTCAACTGTAAATGACCAATAGCCTCTTGTGATATCTATTTTACTTCCGGGAATTGCATTAAGTGTATCGGGGCCGGGATCAGTAGCTTTAAAGTGTGCCAGGCTTAAATCAGTATTTACATAGATGTTATTATTCAGTTGGCAGGATAGTTTCAGGTATCCATTTGTTATATTAAAATCTGAGTTGGGACGATGCCCGTCAGTCTGATCATGATTAATGGATGCAAACAGGCTTAATTTATTCTTCTTGTAACCTGCGGATGCCATGTATTTCTGAGTGTTATAGGAACCATACATTAAATTGGCATTTCCACTGAATCCTTCTTTCGTTTGTTTTTTTGTAATTATATTAATAACACCTCCCATTGCATTAGAGCCATAAAGTATGGATCCCGGCCCGCGTATCACCTCAACACGTTCTACGTCAGAGGCAATATATGAATCAGGCAGGGGGTGCCCGAAAATGCCCATAAACTGAGGATGACCGTCAATCAGCATCAATACTCCTGTTGTCGGACTACCTCCTATACCCCTTATTGATATTTGACCGGCGGCATTTGATGCCACCCCGAAACCCATTACTCCCCGCTCGGTTATAAAAAGCCCGGGTACACGGCCGTTCAGTATTGGTAAAAGGGCTGATTCTGTACTCTCAGCAATCTGAAGATTATTAATTACTGAAACAGCCATTGGTACATTGTGCTTGTTGACTTTTACCGTGGTGCCAGTAACAACTACCTCATCGAGGTTAACTGTATCCTGTAGTACAGATCGTATGTTTTGCTGTGAAAATGAGGGAATTGCAATTAGTAATGCAGCTAAAAGGTGGAAAATATATTTTCTCATTTTTAAAATAAAGTATTACGAATTATATATATAGTATTACTATTACCTTAAAAAAATATCAATCAGTTTTACTCATCACAAGCTTGCCATGCTTAATTCCCTTGATACTTATCAGCTTTTCTGACAACTCAGTGAGCTTATTTGCTACTCCTTTTACTGCAATAATCTCAAGGCACATATCGTGGCTCAAATGATAATGCTGTGAAGATAATATAACATCAAAATAGTCGTGTTGTATGTCATTGGATATCGAATTTATATCTTTCTTATGATGGTCATAAATCATAACTATAGCTCCTGCAACAACATTATTGCACAGCCATTTTTTCTCGACAATATTCTTTTCAATAAGATGTCTTACAGCCTGAGATCTGTTTGCAAAATTATTATCATCGGCATACAGGTCAAGCTCTTCTAGCAATTCTTTTTCCAGACTTATGCTGAAACGGGTGACAGCCATAGTAACACGTTTTTATGTAAAAGTAATAATATTCACATAAAACTATTTAATCGTTTAAAAAATTTCAGGATTCGACTTCAATTTTCGAGATGATCAATTCAGCTATTTTTTCAAATGTGTCCATTACCTGTTTGTTTGTTTGGTTAAAGACACTTAATCCTTTTTCAGCAGCTTCTCCTACCTCTGAAACCAGAGGTATCTGGCCGAGTAACATTGTGTCGAACTCTATTGCCATTTTATGTCCGCCGCCTTTACCAAAAATATAATATTTTTCATCGGGATGCTGTTCAGGGGTAAACCACGACATGTTTTCAATGATTCCCAGAACAGGAACTTTCAGATCGGGATTGGTAAACATTGAGGTTGCCTTTCGTGCATCATTGAGCGCTATTTCCTGTGGAGTGGTTACAATGATTGCTCCAGTCAGATTAAGTTTCTGAATAGTTGTCAATTGGATATCACCTGTTCCCGGAGGAAAGTCAATAATCATATAATCAATATCGGCCCACTCAGTGTTTTCGAAAAGTTGAGTAACAGCATTTGCCGCCATCGGTCCCCTCCATATCAACGACTGGTTACGATCAATAAAAAAGCCGATTGACATGATCTTTACTCCGAATTTCTCAATAGGAAACATCATCTGCTTATCCCCAAAAGCTGTTACATCAGGTTTGGCATCTTCAATACCAAACATTCTGGGAATTGAGGGACCATAAATATCAGCATCCACCAGTGCTGTCTTATACCCGTTTCTTGCCATGGCAACTGCAAGGTTTGCAGCAACAGTCGATTTTCCTACACCGCCTTTTCCTGATGCAACCACAATAATGTTTTTAACCCCTTCCATCGGGATTTTTTCAAATAAGTCACTCATTTCTTTTGATTTATGATTTTGTTCCATATTATTTCTATTTTTTTACTGATATTAAGATCCTGATTAAATTCTGTTATACTTTTTCCCTGAACCATAGCCTCTACCATATTTTGATCAAATGGCAACTCTCCTGCCACGGTGATTTTACTATCTCTGCACCACGTTTTTATCCGGGTACTCATGGAAGTGTTAAGGTCATATTTATTGATGATTACGTATGCTTTCAGATTAAATTTTTGAACGTGGAAATAACCGGACAACCGATACCTGGGGGCCGGATCACCTATTTCTCTGAAGCAGAAGGACGTGAAGTAACAAAGAAGCTGCGAGACAACAGGATACCGTGCGATGTCCTTCACTTTGATACAGGCTGGTTCGAAACCGACTGGCGATGT
>JAPLEB010000060.1 GCA_026391555.1 Bacteroidia bacterium
TAATAAGGTGGAGACAGCAGTCAGATTAAGACACCATCCTTCAGGACTTGTGGTTGAAAATCAGGAGACACGGTCGCAGCTCAACAATAAGGAAAATGCAATGAGGATCCTTAAATCTCAGCTCTATGAGCTTGAGCTGAGAAAACGACTGGAGGAGCAGGCAATAATTGAAGGCGAAAAGAAAAAAATCGAATGGGGCTCACAGATAAGATCCTATGTGCTTCATCCATATAAAATGATTAAGGACCTCCGGACAAACCATGAGACCGGTAATGTACAAGCTGTTCTTGATGGTGATCTGAATCCATTCATAAAATCATACCTGATGGAGTTTGCCGGGAAATAACCATGCGTAACACAAACACCTGAATATGATAAATTTCGTAAAAAGTATGATCGACAAAGCATTTAATTTGTATCACTAATTACAACGGGCAAAATAATGGTGAAAAAGGAAAAATTATTCGATCAGTTCCCCCCGGTAACCACGAAGGAGTGGATGAATAAGATACATGCTGATCTGAAGGGAGTCGATTTTAATAAAAAACTGGTCTGGGAAACAAATGAAGGGTTTGAGGTAAAGCCTTTTTACCGGGTGGAAGATATTGAAAACCTCATGTATATCAATACCCTGCCTGGCGAATTTCCATACATAAGAGGAACAAAAATTATTAATAACAATTGGTTCGTCAGGCAGAATATTGAAGTGTCAGATTATTCTGAAGCAAACCGGAAAGCTCTGACTCTTCTGATGAAAGGTGTTGACTCACTGGGGTTTATAATAACTGATCCTGAATCAGTTAGCGAGAAGAATTTTAGAATTCTTCTAAATGATATCAACGTGGATATCATAGAAGTAAATTTTTCATGTAACGGGAAAGCGAAGGAGATTCTTGATCTGGTAATTAAAATTACAGCTGAAAGAGGATTTGATCGGGGTAAGATACATGGTGCAATCGAAGCCGATCCGATTGGTCGTTTAATGCTGAATGGTACCCTGTGTGTTCCTGTTGAAGCGGGATTCGATTATCTGGCTTCACTAACAGGATCTGCATCGGTTCTTCCGAATCTTCGTACAATTCATCTGAATGCATCAAACTTCAATAATGCAGGGGCCGATATTGTTCAGGAACTGACATTCGGGATTTCTATGGGAAGTGAATACATGACGCAGCTTACCGAACGCGGATTAAGTGGCGACATTGCAGCATCAAAGATCCGGTTTAGTTTTGGTATTGGATCAAACTATTTCCCGGAGATTGCAAAGTTAAGGGCTGCCCGCTTGTTATGGTCCGTTGTCACTAATGGCTTTAACCCTGCAAACAGAGAAAATATTAAGATGGACATTCATTGTGTCACAAGTGAATGGAATAAAACAGTTAATGATCCTTATGTAAATATGCTCAGAACTCAGACTGAAGCAATGTCGGCTATTCTTGGAGGCGCTGACTCTCTTACGGTTGAACCTTTTGACAAAGTTTTCAGGCACCCCGATGAATTTTCCGAAAGAATTGCACGTAACCAGCAGCTTATACTTAAAGAAGAAGCTTATTTCGAGAAAGTGGCCGATCCGTCAGCCGGTTCATATTATATTGAAAACCTAACAAACCTGATCGCGGACAATGCCTGGAAATTGTTCCTCGAAATTGAAGATCATGGTGGTTTCCTTTCCTCCCTGAAATCAGGGTTAATCCGGAAAAAATTATCGGAATCGGCAGGTAAACGGAAAAATGGTAAAGATTATGAGACCAAAATTCAGATATAGTGACCTCAGAACACTTCCCATCACAAAAAAAGGTTTCCGTGAATGGGAGAAGGAGAACGACATAAAAAAGGATTGGTTGACACCTGAAGGAATCCTGGTAAAGAGCGTATATACGAAAGAGGATATTGAGGGTATGGAGCATCTTAATTATGCTGCCGGTTTGCCTCCGTTTTTGCGGGGACCATATTCAGGTATGTATGCAATGCTCCCATGGACTATACGGCAATATGCAGGGTTTTCAACGGCTGAAGATTCCAATGCCTTTTACAGACGGAACCTTGCGGCAGGTCAGACAGGCTTGTCAGTAGCTTTCGACCTTGCTACACACCGGGGTTATGATTCAGACCATGAGCGTGTTGCAGGTGATGTTGGGAAGGCCGGAGTTGCAGTTGACTCAATTCTTGATATGAAATTACTTTTTGACCAGATACCACTCAATAAGATGTCTGTGTCGATGACAATGAACGGAGCTGTTTTACCCATAATGGCCTTTTATATTGTGGCAGCAATTGAGCAGGGTGCCAGACTTGATGAGCTGAACGGGACTATCCAGAATGATATCCTTAAAGAGTTCATGGTCAGGAATACATATATTTACCCGCCGGAATTCTCAATGAAAATCATTGCAGATATTTTCCGGTACACTTCCGCCAAAATGCCGAAGTTCAATTCCATAAGTATCTCTGGTTATCACATGCAGGAAGCAGGAGCAACATGCGATATCGAACTTGCTTATACTCTTGCTGACGGGCTTGAGTACCTGCGGACCGGCGTAAATTGCGGCCTTGATATTGATGCTTTTGCACCAAGGATATCATTTTTTTGGGGCATAGGAATGAATCATTTTATGGAGATTGCCAAGATGAGGGCTGCGCGTATGTTGTGGTCTAAAATTGTAGGCGGATTCAATCCCAAAAATCCCAAGTCACTTGCTCTGAGAACTCACTGTCAGACATCTGGATGGAGTCTGACTGAGCAGGATCCATACAATAATGTCGGGAGGACATGTATCGAGGCAATGGCTGCGGCACTGGGACATACCCAGAGTCTTCATACAAATGCCCTTGATGAGGCAATGGCGCTCCCAACCGATTTTTCAGCGCGAATAGCGCGAAATACGCAGATTTATATTCAGGAGGAGACCCAGATATGCAGGGCAGTAGATCCATGGGCCGGATCATATTATGTTGAGACCCTTACACATGAGATTGCTCATCGTGCCTGGGAGCATATAATGGAGGTTGAAAGTCTTGGGGGCATGGCAAAAGCTGTTGAATCGGGTGTTCCGAAGATGAGGATTGAAGAAGCTGCTGCAAGAGTACAGGCCAGGATTGATTCAGGAGTTCAGACAATAGTTGGTACAAACAAATACAGGCTCGAAAAAGAAGATCCGCTTGAAACACTGGAAGTTGATAATTCAGCAGTACGTGAATCGCAGATAAAAAGGCTCGCGAAACTCCGCTCGGAAAGAAATGAATCAGAATGTCAGATTGCACTTGATGCAATATCTAAATGTGCTCAGACAGGTGAGGGCAACCTGCTTGAATTTGCTGTGGAGGCTGCTTCAAAACGCGCAAGTCTGGGCGAAATATCTTATGCATGTGAAAAAATAGTCGGGAGGTACAAAGCAGTGATACGAACAATATCAGGAGTTTATTCATCGGAATATAAGTCAGATGATGATTTTAACGAAGCAAGGGCCCTTGTTGTCCGGTTTGCAGAAAAAGAGGGCCGTCAGCCCAGGATAATGATCGCGAAGATGGGCCAGGATGGTCATGATCGCGGAGCAAAAGTTGTCTCAACCGGTTATGCCGATATTGGCTTTGATGTTGATATCGGGCCTCTTTTTCAGACCCCGGCGGAGGCTGCAAAACAGGCAGTTGAAAATGATGTTCATGTGTTAGGGGTGTCAAGTCTCGCTGCCGGCCATAAAACACTGATTCCACAGGTTATTGATGAATTGAAGAGACTTGGGAGGGAAGATATTCTTGTAATTGCAGGAGGAGTAATACCTCCCCAGGATTACCAGTATCTTTATGATGCAGGTGTTGCTGCAATATTTGGTCCGGGGACATCCATATCAAAAGCGGCAAAACAGATTCTTGAGATTTTGCTTCATACATTTGAATAATTTGAGTTTATTGCAAGATATCATTTTATAAATTTTTATTGGATGAAAAATTTAATACCAGGCATTTTATTGTTGTTGATCTTTTGCGGATGTGCCACAGTAAAACCCACCACAGGGGGGACAACTGTAGTTGAACAGCCTGCTGCTCCTTCAGTGAACTTATCGGAACAATCAACATGCCTCCTCGGGTATTTTAACCCGGTTCAAATGACCCGTAAACCCTATTCGACCTGGTATGTTAAAGGATTTGACGGCTACATGCCTAAAAGCGAGCCAATCAATAAATTACTTGATATAAATAAAGATAATCTTACAGTAAAAATTGTAATGGGAACATGGTGCCCCGACAGCAGAAGGGAGGTTCCCCGTTTTATGAAGGTTCTTGATACATGGCATTTTCCTGCAGAGAAGGTTACATTTATCGGAGTTGATAATGCCAAACTTTCACCGGTTGAAGAATATGTCAAACTTGATATCCAACGTGTGCCAACATTTATTATTTATAAAAATAATATTGAAGCCGGACGCATCATTGAAAACCCAAAGACGTCTTTGGAGAAGGATATGGTTAACATCCTTAGTAAGAATGATTATTAATAAATAAATTTTATATCATGGAAGAGGTACGAAACAACACTGGACAAAATCTGGGGATTGCTGCTCTTATTACAGCTATAATAACATTTGTCCTTGCAGTTATTCCCTGTGTGGGGCTGATAGCGATTATCCCCGGGATCATCGCTATAGTTCTCGCATCCGTAGGGCTTTCTCAGGCTGCCAGAAATAATTCACCGAGAGGAGTGTTAATTGCCGGACTGATAATTGCGATACTTGCTTCGCTGATCTCAGTTTCACAGGTATTTGTAGCCGGAAAGATCGCACAGAAAGCCAGCAAATCTGACAATTGGCCAACTGAGATTCAGAACATAATTAATGATGTTCAGGATAATGTGGTAAAGGAACTTGAAGATGCCAATATCTCAATAAAGGTTGAGAGTAATGGTGAAAAAGTGGAAATAAACACCAATTCTGGCAAAAAGGATCGTGAGCAGACTTTGGATAATCTTGAAAGTGGGGACACTCAGAAGGATGATACTTTACAAAAGAAAAAGTAGCACAGAGCAGAACCTAAAGGTAATCCTCAGAAATGAGCCTTACCTTATTATTAATATATTTTTTGCCGGGGTAATATTGCTGATAATGGCTTACTCCGGCATTCTTTCTCCTGAGAAGGACAACTATCCGGTTATCTGTATCCATGAGAAATTCACAGGAGAACAATGCTTCTCATGCGGATTGTCGCATAGTTTTTCTTTAATAGTAAGAGGAAGAATTGATGAAGCATACCAATGGAATAAATATGGGATGAGAGTATTCCTTTTTTTCGCTTCGCAACTTATTTTAAGAGTTGCATTTTCGATATTCTACCTGAAGTACCCCGATACCCGCAAACAATTGATAATTATTGATTGTATTGGTTCGGGCCTGATTTTTCTGATCGCTTTCTGGCCGTTTATTGAAAGTATCCTTTCAGGAGTTTTACAACATTACTAATAAAGGCAGTTAAAAACCAGGTTCTTAAGGAAGCTGTTTGAAAAGTTAAAATCCATTAACCGCAAAAAAACGCAAAGGAAAATCGCAGAGGACCGCTGATAATTAACTTATGAAATGTACCTCACCTGTTTTGTGCGAAAGACGCCCAAATTTAAGATTGAAGAATCAAATCAAAAATCTTTTTAGGAATGGGATTATTTTGCGATTTGCTTGAGGTAATTTTACTATGAGATAATGAGATCCCTCGCTTGCGCTCGGGATGACATAGCATTTGAGGGGCATAAGGGGGAAAAAGTGGCGATTCGCAACAGAAGTTAGCATTTTAGAGGTAATTATTTATCTGCGAATCGCCACTTTTTCCCCCTTTGTAACAACATATTTACCATGTCATTCCGAACGAAGTGAGGAATCTCCTTCTTCAAACAAGCAGAATTGCTAATATTTTTTACTTTTATATGTAATAGATAAATCGGAATAATAGCAAGATATGGTAATAAGAATGTATTATGTCTATATTATGACCAATGCATACAATAAAGTCCTTTATACTGGTGTAACAAATGATTTAGAAAGAAGGTGTTACGAGCATAAACACAAAATAGTTAAAGGATTTACCCAGAAATACAATGTGGATAAACTAATCTATTTTGAGAAATTTGATTTCATTGATTTAGCTATTTCCAGGGAGAAACAAATAAAAGAATATTCACGAGCAAAAAAAATTGAACTTATAAATATATTAAATAAGGAATGGAAAGAATTATATAGTAATAAAAGGTTAGTGATACCTAATTTAGGTTAAGATTTTCTTGCTGAATCCACTAATTTCGTGTTTCTTTGAATATGATTGTCAAAAAAAATTTGTCTTCAAACCTTTAGTAATAAAGTTCAGCGTAACGAGAAATCTCTTTGAATTGTGTTATCAACTATGGCGAGACACCCATATTTGTAATAAATTATTCTCTTATTTCCTGCTTATCAAATAATTACAGTTTAGTGAAGCTAAATGACGCTCAAAACAAGAAAAAGCTAATCTTCATAATCATGCAGAATGTCATAGAGCAAATGACTTTCAAATCCCTTTGATAAGCCGTACCGCAGTAGTTTTCCTTTCAGATCATACTGATTTTTAACTTTAACAGATCTTCTGTGTCCTGAAATAAGTTCCTTCACTGTTTTTATATAGAGCTCATTATCAATTGAATTGAGTGCCAATCTTATAAGATCTGAGGGAATATTCTTTGCCCTGAGATGTGCAGCAATTTTAGTTTTCCCCCATTTATTGTACTTGAATTTATCTTTAACAAAAGCTGTCGCATAACGCGTCTCATTAATGAAATTTTCTTTAATAAGGGTACTGATTATTATTTCTGCATCATTATTTCCGACACCCCACAACAGCAATTTATTTCGTATATCATCACAACAGAATTCCTGGCGGGAACACTGAGCCATCGCTTTACTGAGAGCAGTTTTGAACATAGCATTTTCAGACATATTTAGTTCCTTTTATTATTCTCTCTTTACTATTTATATCTGTAACAATTTTTATCCCTGAATATTCAAATGATTCAAGTAATTGAACCATTGATTTTCCCATCGCTTCATTGATTTCAAAATACACCTTGCCCCCGGGTAACAGAATTTTGCCTGCCAGTTTAAGTATGGCATTATAATATTTAAGAGGATCCTCATCAGTTACAAAAAGGGCCACATGAGGCTCAAAATCAAGTACATTGCTGTTCATTAATTTTTTCTCCGAATTGCGGACATAAGGCGGATTGCTGACAATAATGCCTGACTTATTAACTATTTCAGGATCGAAGTTGAAAATATCACCATGCATGAACGATACAATCACATTATTCAACAATGCATTTTCCCGGGCTATACTGATGGCACCCTCAGAGATATCAATTCCTGTAATTACCGACCCGGGCATATTTGCTGCAAGGGCAATAGCAATACAACCCGACCCGGTTCCAATATCAATTATACTTCCCCGGTATCCATTATTCTCCCTGATAATAAGATTTACCAATTCCTCCGTCTCAGGGCGAGGAATAAGTGTTGCATTGTTTACCCTGATGATACAATCGTAAAAAGTAGTCTCCCCGAGAATATATTGAATAGGTTTTCCGGTTTTAAGCTCTTTGCAAATATCAATAATCCTCCCGGCCTGCCCACTGGTAACAGGTTGTCCGGTTATATTAAAAAGCTGATGCAACTTTTTGATGCCAAGTACAGTCTTAATAATTATACTGGCAAGGGCGCTTATTTCAGTTTCCTGATAGATTTCTTCAAGTTCCTTTGCAAGATAGAACCTGATATCTTTTATTGTTTGTATTTTGACATACATAAGTCAAATTTAGCATTTTCAACGAAATGAAGCAGACAGATGATATTAAATTCATGAGAAGATGCCTCGAACTGGCCTCCAAAGCCGAGGGTTTGACTTATCCTAATCCGATGGTAGGTTCAGTAATTGTATATGATGGCAAAATCATTGGAGAGGGGTACCATCTGAAAGCAGGCGGGCCCCATGCAGAGGTTAATGCCATCAACTCTGTTTCGGATAAAAAAAAGTTGAAGCTTTCAACGCTGTATGTAAACCTTGAGCCTTGTTCCTGTTTTGGAAAGACACCTCCCTGTGCAGATTTTATTATTTCTAACTCAATTCCCCGTGTAGTAATCGGGACAGTTGATACAAGTGAAAAGATACCGGGGGAAGGATTGGCCAGACTCAGGAAGGCAGGTTGTGAAGTCAAAACCGGAGTGGTTGAAGAGGAATGCAGAAGAATCAACAGGCGTTTTTTTACCTTTCATGAGAAAAAAAGGCCTTATGTAACACTGAAATGGGCACAAAGTGCTGATGGATATTTGGATATTCTGAGATATGAAGGTCATAAAATAGAACCAAACTGGATAACAGGCAAGGCGGAAAGAGTATTAGTTCATAAATGGAGAGCATCTGAACAGTCAGTTCTTGTCGGTGCAGGTACAGTAAGAGCCGATGATCCAAAGCTTAATGTAAGAGAATGGAAGGGAATTCATCCATTAAGAATTATCCTTAGCAGTTCAGGAGATATCAGTAAAGAATCTTCTGTAAATGAAACAAATGACACAGTTGTTGTGTTTACTCATAATATGGATGCAAATATTGCAAATGCGGTAAAAGTGAAATTGCATGATGATTTACCTTCTTCCCTGCAAATAGCCAAATACCTGTTCAGTGCAGGTATTCAATCACTTTTAATTGAAGGAGGGGCCAACGTGCTGAATCATTTTATTTCAACCGGATTATGGGATGAGGCGAGGATTTTTACCGGGGAGAATTATTTTAAAGATGGAATAAATGCACCTCTGATACAAGGGGCGCTATTTTCGAGGACGATTTTCAGCGGGAGTTCCCTTGAAATATTATTAAAAAATGGAGGTTCAGATATATTAAAAATTGCTAATTAGAATAAATAATAGTAATTTTGGTAATTATTATGTAACAATTTAAGCTTTAAGAATATGAAAAAGAGATTATGTTTTATGGTAGCAATGATGGCCCTGGTATCAGTATGTGCTTTTGGGCAGAATGCCAAGAAGTGTTACAAAGCAGGGATGGAGTTTGTTGAAAAGATGATGTTTGAAGACGCTATTGTCCAGTTCACAAGCGCAATTGCCATTGAACCTTCTAACCCTGATTATTATTACACGCGTGGTCAGGCTTATGAATCGGTATTAAAATTCACTGAGGCCAAGGCCGATTATGAAAAGACAATAGTTTTTGCACCAAAGAATTCTGAAGCATTCATCAGCATTGGTGTGGTTTGTAACATAACGGGCAACTTTGAGGATGCGCTCAAATTTCTTAACCATGCCGCGGAAATTGATAAGCGCAATGTCAAAGTATATCGTGAGAAAGTTATCACTTTAATTGGCCTTAAGAATTATATCCTGGCCCTTAAAGTATCAGATACAGCTTTAACCATAAAGGATATCCCGATGGACTATTATTACCGGGGGGTGATTTATAGAAATCAAGACAACAATCCGTTCGCGAAAAAGGAATTTGAAAAGTCTATCAATGAAGATAAAAAATTAGCTGAACCACGACTTGCCCTTGCTGATCTTATTCTCCCCACAGATGCTCAGGGAGCTATGAACCAGTGCAATGAGGTAATTAAGAATGATGACCGGAACACTAACGCTTATCTCATGAGGAGCAAGGTTTATAAGAAGATACTCGATTATCCGAATGCTATCAATGATATTTCGAAAAACATCATGATTGATCCAACTAATCCGGTATTTTATCTTTTTAGAGGTAATTGCTACCAGGAATTTAATCAGCATACAAATGCAATAAATGATTTTTCGAAATATATTTCACTTAAAGCCGATGACCCTGACGCATATTTTGCAAGAGCCAAATCGTATGAGGAAATTTTGAACTTTGATAAAGCCATGGAGGACTATAATAAGATAACCGTTCTCTCCGAGTTTGATATGAAGGCACGGAAAATGCTTAAAGATGCCCAATCCAGGCTATATGAATTAAACAGGGAAAAGGTTGCTCCTGAGATTACAGTTGTAAGCCCTGTACCGGTAAAAGATACTATTGAAATAAGGGGAGACAAAGTTGCCATTATGATTACAGGTAAGATTAAGGATAAGAGTAAGATTAAATCATTTCTGATTAATAATGGGCCTGTAACAATAGCAGAAAAAAACGGGGAATATGAGTTTTTATCAAATATCGATATTAGTGGCATTAATAAAATAACATTAATCGCCCGCGATGATTATGACAATGAAACGGTCTTGAATTACTCCCTTACACGTGCAGAAATTAATCCGCCAAAAATTAGTATTGTTGCACCTTATACAACCGATGACGGACAGGTTTTCCTTGATTCATCAACCCCCAATATAGCAATACAGGGGATAGTTGCTGATGCAAGCCGTATAAAATCAATTACTATTGGTGATGTTACAGCTAGTTACAGACGCGATGAATTAAATCCGGGATTTACAGCAAATTTAGATGTTTCAAATTTAAGTAAGTTTACCGTAGTTGCTGAAGATATTTATGGCAACCGTCAGGAAACTGAATTTAAGCTTAACAGGGAAAGCGCGCAAATTGCTGCAAACAATCCTATGGGCAGGACCTGGGTTATATTTATTGAAAATTCAAGTTATGAAACTTTTGCCAGCCTCGACGGACCAATAAAGGATGTCAGTACAATTCAGAGAGCTCTTGCTAATTACCAGATACATAACATTATTCATAAGAAGGATATGACGAAGGCGGAGATGGAGAAGTATTTTAATATTGAGCTCCGCGACCTTGTAAAGAAAAATCAGGTTAAATCGTTAATGGTTTGGTATGCAGGCCATGGCAAATTCATAAATGACGTTGGTTACTGGATTCCTGTCGATGCAAAAAGGGATGATGAGTTTACTTATTTTAACATCAATGCTCTTAAAGCAGGATTGCAGGGCTACACGGATGTTATCGTACATACTCTTGTTGTTTCTGATGCATGTGAATCGGGCCCCGGTTTTTATACGGCTATGCGTGGGGGAAATGATGATCCTAAATGTGATAATGCAATCGTTGCAGGCGCTAAGTCGTCACAGGTATTCTCCTCTGCAGGGTATGAGCTTGCTGTTGATAATTCAAAATTCACTGCAACATTCGCAAATACACTGATGAATAACAAGAATTCATGTATCCCTATTGAAACTGTTGTTAAATCAGTAACTGCCGCTGTTGCAACCGATAACGGGCAGAAACCTAAATTTGGCAAGATACAGGGGATGGAAGACATGAACGGAACATTCTTCTTTATCGCAAAATAGAATTTTATGTCAGCCATAAAAGTCATTAATCGCCAGACAAAATTTTTTGTCTGGCTTATGCTTTTTTTACCCATAACGATTTTACCGGTAAGGGCACAAAAGTATTTTTTTGATAATTATAGTATTAAGCAGGGGCTGAGTGAACAGAAAGTAAAAACCCTTCTTCAGGATTCAAAAGATTATATCTGGCTTGGAACTGCCAACGGACTTTCCCGTTTCGATGGGAAGAAGTTTGAAAACTTCACATCACGTGACAGTCTTGCACCCGGAGGAGTCACCTGTATAATCGAAGATTCATTGGGATTCATCTGGTTCGGCCATCTGAATGGTGGAATATCACGCTACAACGGCAGGAATTTTGAACAGGCAGGCTTTGACTCATTGATGATCACCGGAGACGTTACAAGTTTAGCTCAGATCAAAGATAAAATTTGGTTTACTTCTGCTAATGACGGTGCCATTCTGGCTGATTTTCCAATAAATAATATTAAGCATATTAAGGCAAAACAGTTTAGGGGGAAGGATGGATTGAGTGACCAGGTTTTTGGGGCGAGCGTAAACAGGGATGGAGCTTTAATATGTATTGCAGATATAGGATTAAGACGTTATAATCCGGAGGATAAGAAGTTTGAAAACTACCGTATGCCTCATATGACAACCTATTTTAATTCAATATGTCTGACTGAAGACAGAAAGGGAAATATATGGTTTGGAACATATAATGGCGGTATCTATAAGTACATAATGTCCGAGAGCAGGATGGAGGTAATTGATCTTCCAAAAATAGGGATTTCCAGTAACATGGTATCATGCTTAACAGAGGACAGTCATGGCCGCATGTGGGTTGGTACCTGGGGAGGTGGAATAGCCGTTTTTGATGGAGATAGTATGCGGAAATTTAATACAGAAAACGGGCTTAAACCTTCCAAGATATATGATATTATTGAAGATGTTGAAGGCAATATTCTTATTGCTGATCAGGATAACGGGCTTACAATATTTAAAGGCGACGCATTTGTAACTATAAATGAGAAAGAGATACTACCCAATCCGAACGTTAATGCTATTTACCAGGATAAAACAGGAGCAGTATGGTTCGGAACAAATGCAGGTATTTCCCGTTATTACCCGGGATCGGATAAGAAACCTGTAATTTATAATGAAGCTAATAACTCGATTTACGAAGATATACGGTTCTTCAGAGAGGACAAGAATGGGAATTTATGGATAGGCTCAAACGAGGGAGGCGTTATTTTGCACAATATGAAGACTTCTAAATTTGAAGCCCAGCCATATATTAACTCAATACTTTACAAAGGAGGGCAGGTTAAAGCACTGGAAATAGACAGGCAGAACAATCTCTGGATTGGAACTGTTGAAGGAGTTGCTGTAGGAACAATTGGTGAGCAAAACTTTCAGCGATATACTCTGATGGATAGTCTTACAGTATCTCTGATAACTGCCCTGTACTGCGATCCAAATGGAGATATGTGGATTGGAACTGAAGCACGGGGGGCAAGTAAACCCGGACTTATTAAATACGACGCTGTTAAAAAACATTTTAAGCCGGTTTCTGCTCTTCCCGGAATTATTCCCAAGACGTTGGTTATGGATGGGAAGGGTGTTTTGTGGATCGGAACAGGCGAGGGATTAATAGCATTTAAAGATTCCATAATATCAACTGTAACTCAGGATGACGGACTTCTTTCAAATAATATAAACCTTCTTACTGCAGGTGAAGACGGAAGCATTTATGTAGGAACAAACAACGGATTAAACAGATATTTCCCTGAGAGTAAAAGGATATTCTCATATACCGAAAGAAACGGATTTTCCGGAATCGAGGCTAAGCCTAATGCTGTATATAAAAGCCCTACAGGTGCTTTGTGGTTTGGTACTGCTAATGGAGCAACACAATTGAGAACTGAGAAGATGACAACCAGAGAGCTTGAACCTCTGACGCATATTATGAGTATGCGGGTAAATAGCGAAACCAGGGAAATGATACCAGGTATGAAATTAAAGTTTAATGAGAAGTCTATCTTATTCGACTTTTACAGTATCTGTCTCACTAATCCTGATGTGGTAAGGTATAAAGTTAAACTTGAAGGTGCTGAGAATAGCTGGCGATCGGTGAATGAGCCACAGGCAATTTATCCAACTCTTCCTCCGGGAAAATATACTTTTATGGTAATGGCCAGCAATAGCCAGGGTATATGGAACAGTAAACCTGTAACTTTTTATTTTATAATTAAACCTCCCTTCTATCTGACCTGGTGGTTTATCCTCATCTCAATTATTTTAATTGTTGTTGTTGTTGTTATGTATATTCATATCAGAGAACAAAACCTGATAAAAGAGAAACTAATTCTTGAGGAAAAGGTTGAAGAAAGGACAGCAGAGGTTGTTCAGAAAAGCATGGAAATTGAAGAGAAGAACAGGGATATAACCGCAAGTATCAGATATGCAGAACGTATACAGAGGGCAATGCTTCCAAGGGAAGATACATTCAAGGATACGTTTGTTCTGTTCCTGCCAAAAGATATTGTGAGCGGTGACTTTTACTGGATGTACGATAACGACGACTGGCAGTTCATTGCTGCTGTGGACTGTACGGGACATGGAGTACCCGGTGCTTTTATGTCAATAATTGGACACAACTCTCTTAATAAAATTGTAAGAGAATATGGTCTTACGAGGCCCTCTGCTATTATTGATCAGCTTAATATTGAGGTTATGAAGGCGCTTCTGCAGGGGCATGAAAGAGCTATTAACGACGGGATGGATCTTGCCCTTGTTGCTTTTAATAAGAAGAATTTTACACTTGAATTCGCAGGTGCATATAATCCTTTGTATGTTGTAAGAAAAGGAGAAGTGTTTGCTTATAAAGGTGATAGGTTCCCAATAGGAATGTCAACAATGGATGAGAAGAAGAAATTCACAAATCAGCCCGTTGATATTCAGCCGGGCGACATGGTTTACATGTGTTCAGATGGTTATGCCGACCAGTTTGGATCTCCTGATATTAAAAAATATAAATCAGGAAATGTGAAGAAACTCCTGGGGGAGATATGGCATCTTCCTGTAAATGAGCAAAAAGACAAGCTTGAAAAGGAGATTATGGATTGGAAAGGTGATCTTGGCCAGGTTGACGATATTATGTTTATTGGCACTAAAATACCTGAAAATTAAATTTTTGCAATGCTCCGGGCATCGTGAAGCCAACCCTCATTTTTTGTAAGATAATCCAGGACTTCTTCAGGGGTATTGGCAATTTGCCACATACTCTTATGTTCATATCTGAGGAAATGGCCTGATATCATTTGCTCCAGAAAATCAATAAGTGATTTATAAAAGTTCAGGGTATTCAGGATGATAATCGGTCCCCTGTAGAGCCCAAGCTGTTTCAGGGTTATTGCTTCTGTTAACTCTTCAAGTGTCCCAACCCCTCCTGGCAGGGCAACAACGGCATCTGCCATTGCAAACATCCGCTTCTTCCTTTCTCCCATATCCTGGGTAATAATCATATCATTTACAGCAGAATGATCCCATCCTTCATCCTTCATGAAAGAGGGAATCACACCGGTAATCGTACCTCTATTTTCAAGAACAGCATCAGCAAGCTTGCCCATCAGGCCGATACCACCACCTCCATATACTACATCCATTTTAGCCCGCGCAAGTAGTAATCCAAGCTTTGAAGCTGCCGTTGCATACTCTGTGTTAATACGACTGCTCGAAGAGGCAAACACACAAATTATCATGGGAGATTATTAATAAGGCCGTAACAGATAATCCGAACAGCCATTATGAGTAATTCTGACTTTTAAATCAGGGCATTAAGTTTAGTAACAAAGCTATTCTTTGGGACGGCGCCAACCTGCTTGTCGGCTATTTTGCCATCCTTGAAGAAAAGAATTGTCGGGATGTTCCTGATACTATACTTTGCAGCAACACCAGGGCTGCTATCCACATCGCATTTTACAACAAGAGCCCTTCCTGAATACTCTTTTGATATCTCTTCAATAATGGGAGCAATCATCCTGCATGGTCCGCACCATTCTGCCCAGAAATCAACGAGAACCGGTTTGTCTGATTTAATGACTACCTCATCGAAGTTACCATCATTTACCTCTAATGCCATAAGAACAAGTATTTTAAGATTTTATTATAAGTATCTGTCGCAAAGATAGCTAATTAACTTTATAATCGATGCCAGGATGATCTTCGAGATAAGAGATTAATTCATTATTCAACCTGACACGGAAAGTCCTTGAAAACATTGGGAGTGAGATTTTGTCATCAGAATCAAGGAACAGGAATTTCAGCTCGGTTTCACCCTTGTTTTCATGAACCAACTCCTTAAGCTCGTTGATCATCTCGTTACTGATATTTTCAGGGTCGATTTTCAGTGTAACCGATTTAATAAGTTCATCCTTCACGCTCGACAAAAGATTTATTGTTTTTATCCGGAATTCCAGTTCTTCTTCTTTATACTTTCGTCTTTGTACTCTTCCCTTAATAAGGAGGTAATAACCAGTAATAAAAAACTTGCTGTTTTCAATATAATCTTTGTCAAACATAATAAACCTGAACGAATCCGAATAATCCTGGAGAGTAAATGAGCCAAAAGGTTTGCCATTTTTTCCGATTCCGTTTTTTGTGTCTGTCACTATTCCTGCTACAATAACATCTCTCTCGAAATATTCGCGAAGATTTTGCAGATCGGCAAGTGTCGCGGTTGCAAATGTATTTATCTCAAGTTTGAAATCATCAAGAGGATGAGAAGACAGATAGATACCTATTACCTCCTTTTCCCTATTAAGCTTTTCCAGTTTAGGCCAGTCGGGGCAGGGAGTCGGTTCAGGTTTTATCATATCAAAGCCACCTGTATCTCCGAAAAGAGAATGTTGGCTTGAATTTTTAACAGTCTTCGCGTTATTCCCATACCTTATCAGGCTTTCGATAAAGCTTGATCCTTTTGTGTCGAGCGAGAAATATTGTACCCTGATTATTGCCGGGAAACAATCAACCGCACCTGCAACTGTCATTGCTTCAAGGTTTTTCTTGTTTAATGAGTTGAGGTTTACTCTTTCAACAAGATCATAAATATCCTTGTAAAAACCATTCTTTTCTCTTTCCTCAATAAGCTGCAGAACAGCACTTTCTCCAACTCCTTTAATCGCACCAAGGCCAAACCGTATATTTCCATCCTTATTCACTGTGAATTTCACATTGCTCTCATTGACATCAGGGCCCAAAACATCCATTCCCATCCTGCGGGTCTCATCCATAAAAGTTGTAATCTTTTTAATATCACTTATATTACGGCTGAGAACTGCTGCCATATATTCTGCAGGATAATTAGCTTTCAGATAGCCCGTCTGGAAAGCAACAAGCGCGTAACATGTTGAATGTGATTTATTGAAAGCATACTGTGCAAAAGCTTCCCAATCGGACCAAATCTTATTTGCGATGGTCTCATCATAACCATTTCTGGTGCAACCCTCCTGAAACTTCAACTTCAGCTCATCCATAATGGAGCGTTTCTTTTTTCCCATGGCTTTTCTCAGGGAATCTGCTTCTCCTTTGGAAAAACCTGCCAGTTCCTGGGAAAGTAACATCACCTGTTCCTGGTAAACCGTAATGCCGTAGGTGTCATTAAGATATTTTTCCATTACAGGTAGCGGATAGTCAATTTTTTCAGCTCCAAGCTTCCTCCTGATGAACTTTGGAATATATTCCATCGGCCCGGGCCGGTATAGGGCATTCATTGCAATTAAGTCCTCAAACCTGTTTGGTTTAAGATCTCTCAGGTATCTCTTCATCCCGGTTGATTCAAACTGGAAGATCCCTGTTGTTTCACCGTTGCTGAAGAGTTCAAAAGTCTTTTTGTCATCAAGAGGCAGTGTTTCAATGTTAATCTCTATCCCTCTTGTTATTTTTATATTGTCAATAGCGTCTTTGATAATTGAGAGTGTCTTTAATCCGAGGAAATCCATTTTAAGCAGACCTACCGACTCAACATGACTTCCATCGTACTGTGTTGCATACAGATCAGTATCTTTTGCCGTGCAAAGAGGGATGTAATTGTCGAGAGAGTCTTTCCCTATTATTATACCACAGGCATGAACTCCGGTTTGTCTGACTGAACCTTCAAGTACTTCAGCATATTTCAATGTCTGTGCTATCAACTTATTTGAAGATTCTTTTTCCTTCGCGAGTTCAGGCACCTCTGCATAAGCCGCGGAGAGGGTGATCCCAGGTCTTTCAGGCACAAGCTTGGCAAGCCTGTCAGCATCGGGTAATGGAAGTCTCTGTACTCTTGCAACATCCCTGATTGCCATTTTTGCAGCCATTGAACCAAAAGTAATTATATGAGCAACCTTATCGTGCCCATATTTATCTACAACATATTTCAGCACAGCCTCTCTTCCGTCTTCATCAAAATCAATATCAATATCGGGCATCGAGATGCGGTCGAGGTTCAGAAATCGCTCGAACAGAAGTCCGTATTTAATGGGATCTATATCTGTGATCCTGAGGCAAAAAGCAACTGCTGAACCGGCAGCGGAGCCTCTTCCGGGTCCAACAGAAACACCCATTTCCCTGGCTGCGCGCAGGAAATCCTGAACTATAAGGAAGTATCCCGGGAATCCCATCTTAGCAATCATTTCCAATTCGAAATCAAGCCTTTCGGTCTGCTCTTTTGTCAATGTTTCCCATCTCTCGTCCGCCCCTTTGTAAGTAAGAAACCTCAAATACCGGTCTTTGTCGGTATACCCTTCAGGTAACTCAAATTCAGGCATGATCGGATCATGATCAAGCTTATATTTTTCGATTTTATCAACCAGTCCGGCAACATTATCTATTGCTTCAGGAATATCGCTGAAGATGACACGCATTTCTTCTTCACTTTTGAAATACTCCTGCTTTGAATATCTTAATCTTTTGGGGTCGTCAATATCCTTTGCAGTATTAATACATATCAACCTGTCGTGTGCTTCAGCATCTTCGGCATTAATAAAATGGACATCATTTGAGGCTATCACTTTGACATTATACTTAACGGATAGCTTTTTAAAAGCCTCGATAACTTTCTGCTGATGTGGAAAGGCAGATCGGTCAGCATCGGGATCGTAGGTTTCGTGCCTTTGTATCTCAAGGTAAAAATCTTCACCGAAAATGTCAAGATAGTTTTTCAGGGCTGCCTCAGCGCCTGATATGGTGCCATTAAGTATCTCATCCTGAATTTCCCCAGCGATACATGCTGAAGAAGCTATCAGTCCTTCCCTATATTTTACTAACAGTTCCTTGTCGATCCTTGGTTTATAGTAAAAGCCTTTGATCCAGGCAATTGAAACCAGCTTAATAAGGTTTTTATATCCAGTAAGATTTTTGGCCAGAAGAATAAGATGATCGCCGGAACGGTCCTCTTTTCCACTAATATCTGCTATAGATCTTTTGGCAACATAAATTTCGCACCCAATAATAGGTTTTATCCCCTTTTTGGTGGCGCTGTTGTGAAACTCTTTGACCCCAAACATGTTGCCATGATCGGTAATTGCAATTGCTTCCATTCCCAGAGATTTAACCTTTTCGATAAGCAAAGGGATACTGGCGGCTCCATCGAGTATAGAGTATTGAGTATGAACATGTAAGTGTGCGAATGCTGTCATTGGTGGAACTAAAATATTCAGTTTGATCAGTTCACAAAAATACGTAAAATTGGATTATGATCGGAGGAGTCAGGCCATCCATATAAAATAATCCGTAGCATTAGTGAGTTGAGCCTACGTATTGTAAATTTGTATTATTCATTTGTTCAATACAATATTTACTACTATCTTTGCAGCCACAATTTTTAAAACAGGTTAAATAATTAAGCGTAAGAATTAATGGCAGTTAAAATCAGATTAGCTAGAAAAGGCCGTAAGAAACTGGCCTTCTACCACATTGTGGTTGCAGATAGCAGATCGCCACGTGATGGCAGATATATTGAAAAGATCGGATCATATAATCCGGTTACTAACCCGGCTTCTATCGAACTCGATTTCGATAAGGCGTTAGGTTGGCTGCAAAATGGCGCATTACCTACAGATACATGTAGGGCTATCCTGTCTTATAAAGGTGTTCTAATTAAAAAGCATCTTCTTGAAGGTGTAAAAAAAGGTGCATTCGATGAAGCTGAAGCCACAAAGCGGTTTGAAGAGTGGTTGAAGCAGAACGAAGCAAAAATCGAGGCGAAAAAATCAGGTCTTGAGAAATCTCAGGATGATGAATTAGGGAAACGTCTTACGGTTGAAAAGCGCGTTAACGAAGCAAGAGTAGCAAAACTTGCCAAGAGAAATGCAGCTCTTGCAGCTAAAGCAGCAGCTGGAGATAAAGCAGAAACCCTGGCCGAAGAGGTAGCACCTGTTGCAGAAGCAGCTCAGGAACCTGTTGCAGAAGCAGTTCAGGAACCAGCTGCAGAAGCAGTTCAGGAACCAGTTGCTGAAGCACCTGCATCAGACGCTGTTGCAGAGGATAAGCCCCAGGAGTAGTTGAATAGTCATAAGGATCAGTGATCCAATGGCTTACAATAACAACATATTACTCGGACGCATTACAAAGGTTAACGGCTATGAGGGTGCCGTAACAGTTAAGTTAGAGAAACTCTTTTCTGAAAATATACCCCAAATGGAATCGGTCTTTCTTGAAATTGAAGGAAGATCGGTTCCTTTTTTTATATCAGATTCGGAATATACCGGAGCCGATATTTTGAAACTTAAGTTTGAGGGATACGACTCGATAGAAAAAATAAGTGAATTCACCGGTTGCAGGGTGTTTTTAACAACCAGTTCACATGCGAGTAACCAGACAGAAGATATTCAGAGCCTCAAAGGGTATAAAGTTTTAATACAAGGCAATATAATACTTGGATCAATTACAGAAGTTATTCCAAATCCCGGGCAATGGATGTTGAATATTATCTCAGCGAAGAATAAAGATGTCCTGATTCCTTTCCATGAGCATTTTATTGTGAATATCGACAAAAAAAAGAAAATTATTGTTATGAATATTCCGGAGGGACTGACTGAGATCAACTGACAGAATAATTTATAAAAGGGTATCAGGCTCAGGGCGGGTCAGGTCGAAATAGATTATTTCCTTATAATCTTAATTGTACCGTTTTGTTCCAGTTTTATAACCGGTGATGCAGATTGTTTTCGCAGGTCATTCTGGCGGTATTTTACAACAAAATCGACGGAATCAATAACAGACTTTTCAATTTCACTGAAATTTTCCGGTGATTGTTTACCACTGAAATTGGATGAAGTAGAAACAATTGGTTTCCGGAACCGGCTTATCAATTCGCGGCAAAACTCATCATGGCATATCCTTATTCCCACCGACCCATCTTCACTACAAACGCCTTCTGCCAGATTTTTTCCTTTCGGGTAGATTATTGTAAGAGGGCTATCGGAAACGTTGGTAAGTTCAAATACTATTTCGGGAATGTCTCTAACATACCTTTCAAGCATCTGTTCCCCGTCAACAATCACAAGCAAACCTTTATTGCAGCTTCTTGATTTAATTTTAAAGATCTTTTCAACTGCAGAGGGGTTGGTTGCATCACAACCAATGCCCCATATTGTATCAGTCGGATAGAGAATGGTACCACCTTTTCTTAGCGTGATCAAAGAATCTTTTATATCTTCATCGAAGATCATTCAATTAAAGTTACCGTGGAACTCCTTTATTATTGAGATGCCTCAGTTTCTTGTATTTATTGAATGTGGATTTTGCATATATGGAGCAGATTAAAAATCCGTTATGACCGTCAAGGAAACCTCTGTTAATAATATATGTTCTGATAAAACCCCAAATGAAATGGATGTATGGAGTAAACAGATTGGCCTTTCTTCCTGCTTTATGATACTCCTCTGCTCCGAGAGTAGAATATTTACTCATTTTATCAAGATGATCCTGGTAGGAAATACAAGGCCAGTGAAGCAGATCACCTTTCAGTTTGCCTATTGTCCCTCCATTTGACATAATGAATTTCTCATGGATATTGAGTTCCCCAAATTGTCCTTTGTCGGAATAAAAAAGTCTTAACTGTCTGTTGGGGTACCATTGCGAATGTCGGATCCACTTTCCACAATAGTTATTTCTTCTGTTAAATAAATATCCATCATGCTTCCAATTTTCTTTAACATTAAGTATCGACTGTTTAAGCCTCTCACTCAAAGCCTCATCGGCATCAAGAGATAATATGTTTTTATAAGTTGCAAGCCGAAGGGCAAAATTCTTTTGATCTTTGTACCCCTGGAACTCGTGCTTTATAAACCTGACATTATATTTCTTGCAAATTTCTTCAGTCGCATCGGAGGAAAATGAATCGACTACAACAATTTCATCAGCAATCCCATCTATTGAAGCAAGACATTTATCAATGTAAAGCTCTTCGTTATATGTTATAATAACTGCGGATATTTTAGGCATATCGGGTTTCAAATTTGAATTGGCTTCAAAAGTAGTATAAAATCATTTATTAACAATTTTTAATGTTAGATATTTTTCTGAGAACCAGTTAACTTAAGTTTATTTGCCGAATTATTTACTGATCCGCACAACAAATTTCATACCGGGATGCCATACTCCCTGAACACCTAATTGAGCACCGGGTATTCGCGCGCAGAGTTTTTCAGAATTTTAATTTTAATGTTTTCATCCTTTCTTTCATTTCATTAATTACTTCTATTTCTCTTTGGAGTGAGTCTGCCTCAAAAGTCACTGAGAACCTGATATATTTACCGGCATCATCCCAGGGAACGGTAGATATTAATGATTCATGTATGAGAAATTCGGAAAATTCAGACGCTGAATTAAATACTTTACCACTTTCAGTACCGGCAGGAGCTTTTACATAACAATAAAATGATCCTTTTGGTTTTTTAGCATCAAATCCTAAATCATTTAAAGCGCTAACAAGAAGATTGAATCTTCTTGAGTATTTTATTATCGTTTTATCTGTTATTTCTGTATGCCTTAATGCCTGAATAGCTGCCTTTTGAATTGCTCTGAACTGCCCTGAATCAGTATTATCTTTTACAGTTGCAAACGCATTTATCGCTTTACTGTTTCCACAAATAAAACCTATTCTCCATCCGGTCATATTAAAAGCCTTTGATAATGAATGGACTTCTAATCCAACATCCATTGCTCCTTTAATAGAAAGAAAACTAAGTGGTTTGTATCCATCGTATGTTAATGCACTGTAAGCTGAATCATTAATGACGATAATATTGTTT
Organism: Bacteroidia bacterium; assembly: GCA_026391555.1. Lineage (GTDB taxonomy): Bacteria > Bacteroidota > Bacteroidia > Bacteroidales > VadinHA17 > LD21. The sequence continues at coordinate 22,604 of JAPLEB010000060.1, forward strand.
TTCTTTGCAAAATCGACTACTTGCTTAAAGAATTCAATTGTAGCCACAGCGCCGGTAGGATTATTTGGATAATTCAGATATAGTAGCTTAGCTCTTTTTAAAATTGGCTGAGGGATTAAATTTAAGTCCGGGAAAAATGAGTTTGATTCTAATAATGGCAGGTTGAATACTTCGCCACCAAGATATTTTGTATAAGTTGCTGTAACCGGATAACCTGGAACTGTTGTAAGTAAAATATCGCCAGGATTAATAAAACAAATTGGAAGCATTGCAAGAATTGTTTTTGATCCTATACCATGGATTATATGTTCTGACGGTATTAAACCTGAAAGCCCATATACCTTTTCAAGATAACGGGCTGCAGCTACTTGAAATTCAGGGATTCCGTTATCTGCATACCATCTGTTCTCAGGTTTCCCGGCTTCTTCTGATAAAGCTTTAACTATAAGATTATCGGCGGGCCAATCAGGCTCTCCAACGCCCATGTCGATTAAGCTTATTTCAGGATGTGTTTTTTTTGCTGCCGCTTTTGCTCTTTTAATGAGTTCAAATTTGTATATCACTGTTGATTTTCCAAAGTTGACACCACCAAGTCTTTCTGATATTTTGTCGTCAAAAAAATTATCCATAATCATTTACACTCTTAATAGTTTATTCCGGGTAAAGGTAATAAATGATAAAATCTGATCAAGTCAAAAAAGATAAAAAGGTAATTATCGTTTGCATTAATAAAAAACTAATATAGTTTTGTACCGGTGAATTTTTTTCATTTCAAAACCTTTATTTTTTAATTTAAAAACAGATATCATGATTAGTAGTATTTTTTGGATTGTCCCTATTTCAGCGCTCATGGCATTATTGTTCGCCTGGATCTTTTATAAAGGTATGAAAGTGCAGGATGAAGGAACAGACAAGATGAAAGAGATTGCTGAATTTGTAAGGGAAGGTGCAATGGCCTATCTTAAAAGTCAGTACACTGTTGTAGGCAAGATATTTATAATTCTTGTCGTATTATTAACTATACTGGCATATATGGGCGTTCAGAACCCGTTTGTTCCGGTAGCTTTCCTGACCGGAGGTATTTTCTCAGGACTTTGCGGTTATCTTGGTATGAAAACTGCAACATTTGCATCCAACCGTACAGCATGGGCAGCCTCAAAATCACTTAACAAAGGATTACAGGTAGCTCTGCGTAGTGGAGCGGTTATGGGTCTTGTTGTTGTTGGATTCGCTCTCCTCGACATTGCAGCATGGTTCATTTTCCTGACTAAAGTAGTCTTTACTCCGGAACATATGGCCACAGGATTAAACTTTTTAGGTCTTACTTTGGTGCAGAAAGGTATTGATCAGCACCAGGGATTTGTTGAGATTACAGCAACGATGATCACTTTTGGTATGGGTGCTTCTACACAGGCTTTATTCGCACGTGTTGGTGGCGGTATCTTTACAAAAGCTGCCGACGTAGGCGCTGACCTTGTTGGTAAAGTTGAAGCAGGAATTCCTGAAGATGACCCACGCAATCCTGCTACAATAGCTGATAACGTAGGTGATAACGTTGGTGACGTAGCCGGTATGGGGGCGGACCTATATGAATCGTATGCAGGTTCAATACTTGCAACAGCTGCTCTCGGTGCTGCACTTCCTGCTATAGTAGGACAAGCTGATTCTCAGATTAAAGCTATTATAGCGCCCATGCTCGTTTCCGCAATCGGGATTTTATTGTCAATCGCCGGAATATATATGGTAAGAACAAAAGAATCGGCTTCTCCAAAAACCCTTCTAAGAGCACTTCTGCTTGGAACAGGAGGAAGTTCAGCTCTTATACTGGTAGTTCTGGCAGTAATGGCTTATGCAGACTGGATTACCTGGGGCGTTTTCGGCGCTGCAGTTGCAGGACTTGTTGCAGGAGTAATTATCGGGCAGGCTACAGAATATTATACTTCTGATGGCTATAAACCAACTCAAGGTATCGCAAAACAATCTCAAACCGGTCCGGCAACAGTAATAATTGAAGGTATGGCGGTAGGTATGTTCTCAACATGGCTGCCTGTTTTAACAATTGTTGCTGGTATTATTGCCGCTTATGCATTTGCAGGAGGATTCCACAACTTTGCTATGGGTGTATATGGTATCGGTTTCGCATCTGTCGGTATGCTTTCAACACTTGGAGTAACCCTTGCTACTGATGCTTTTGGTCCGATTGCTGATAACGCCGGAGGGAATGCTGAAATGGCAGGACTTCCTGAAGAAGTAAGAGAAAGAACTGATGCTCTTGACGGGCTTGGAAACACAACTGCTGCTACAGGCAAAGGCTTCGCTATTGGTTCAGCTGCTCTTACTGCGCTGGCACTTGTTGCTGCATATATGGAGGAAGTGAAACTCTGGCTTGGCAGACTTGCTGACAAAAGTGTTGATGGTTATAACCAGATCGGTGATGTTTTGTTTTACAAGAGTCATGAACCTGCAGCTGCAGCTCTTCAGGCGGGCCAGCAGGCAATCGAAGTTTCACATGCCGGAATCAAAGATTTTGTTTCAGCCTATAACCTTTCACTCTTTAACCCGATATTGCTTGCAGGTCTTTTCATAGGAGCAATGATGTGTTTTGTATTTGTTGCAATGGCTATGAAAGCCGTCGGAAGAAATGCCGGAGTTATGGTTGAGGAGGTCAGACGTCAGTTCCGCGAAATTCCGGGTATTATGGAAGGTACAGGAAGACCCGAGTATGCAAAATGTGTTGCAATTGCAACTAAAGGTGCACAGAAAGAAATGGTTGTTCCTGCACTTATGGCAATCATAGTACCTGTTGTTACCGGGATCATTTTTGGTGTTCCCGGAGTTGTCGGGTTGTTAATGGGTGGAATGACTACAGGTTTTACTCTTGCCAGTATGCTCAACAATTCAGGTGGCGCCTGGGATAATGCTAAAAAGTACATTGAAAGAGGAAATTATGGCGGAAAGAAAAGTGAATGCCATAAAGCAAGTATTGTTGGAGATACCGTAGGGGATCCGTTTAAAGATACCTGCGGCCCGTCAATGAATATTCTGATTAAACTTATGTCAATGGTAGCCGTCGTTATGGCAGGTGTTACTGTTGCCTGGAGTCTTTTCTAGTCAATAGAAATTTACCTCTTCCCCCTGCCCCCTTCTCCCAGGAGAGAAGGGGGTAACTAAAAGATTATCTTATTCTTAACCCCTCTCCCCTGGGAGAGGGGTTGGGGAGAGGTGGACTGAAAAAAAGTTAAGAATGAAACTACCTTCTTTTTCGGATATTCTATCCGCTCACTCCAGGATAAAGCTATTCATTCACCAGACTCCGGTAATGAGTTCACAACAGTTAAATAGGCTTTTTGATTGTGAATTATTTTTTAAATGCGAGAACTTTCAGAAAACAGGGGCATTTAAATTCAGGGGTGCCACCAACGCCGTTCTGACATTGACTTCTGAAGAAAAAAGCAGAGGCGTTGTTACTCATTCATCAGGTAATCACGCCGCTGCACTTGCGCTTGCAGCCAGGATGAACGGGGTTAAGGCAAATATAGTGATGCCCGATAATGCTCCAATTGTAAAAAAGAATGCTGTTGCCGGCTATGGAGCTGAGATCACTTTCTGCAAACCCACTTTGCAGGCCCGCGAAGAAACTACCCGGATGATAATGGAAAAAACGGGTGCAACACTTGTCCATCCTTATGATAATTTCAACGTAATTTGCGGGCAGGGAACTGCAGCACTGGAGCTGCTTAAAGAAAAAGTTGATCTTGAGATGGTTATAGCTCCAATCGGCGGTGGTGGACTGATGAGTGGCACTTCAACCTGTGTAAAAGGTATTAATAAAGGTATTCAGGTGATCGGTGCAGAACCGCTTAATGCAAATGATGCATATATATCGTTCACTACAGGGAAACTTACCCCATCTGTTAATCCGCAAACAGTAGCCGACGGACTGCTCACATCCCTCAGTGAACTCACTTTTTCTGTCATCAGGAAGAATGTTGATAAGATTTTAACAGCAAAAGAAGAGTCAATAATTGATTGTATGCTTCTGATATGGGAAAGGATGAAAATAATTATTGAGCCATCCTCAGCAACAGTACTTGCAATAATTAAAGAAAATCCGGATGTTTTCAGGGGGAAAAAGATTGGATTGATAATCTCAGGAGGTAATGTGGATTTCAGAAAACTGCCGTTTTAACTCTTCTTCCTGAAATATGCAACGATCGGATAGTGATCGGAATACCTTACTTTTATTATTTCGAAATAGCTGTTAATAAGAGCATTATCATACAGGATGTAGTCTATCCTGTTAGGAGGATAGTTCCCTTTATACGTAAATCCGGCCCCATATCCTGAATTGACGAAAGAATCATTAAGCCCTTTTCTTATCTTTCTGTATGAGTAGGATACAGGTGTATCGTTAAAGTCTCCTGCAACAATTACCGGGAATGGGGACCTGTTAACATGATCTTTTACCACCTGTGCCTGCAGAGATCTCCTGATAAATCCTTTTTTCAGACTAACAGATAAACTCTTAACCTCATCCAGTGTCTCTTTGTCGTCAGGATATGTCAGCTCCTCAAGGAATGAACGTTCCATCCTTTTAAGCCTGAAGGATTGAAGATGGTTATTATAAATCCTGAAAGTGTCTTTCCCGATCAGGACATCAGTATAAATTGAAAGACTTGAAGAGCCGGGATGAATTATTTCTCCTTTCCTGATAATAGGATACTTACTGAAAGTGGCAATCCCATAGAACCTGTTCTTCCCACTTCCCAACACTTTCATGTGGGAATAATATTTTCCTCCAAGTGCTGTTTTGACTTCGATCTCCTTCTGAGCAGGATTACCTAATCCAAAAAACTCCTGCAGACATAGTATATCGGGTTTTTGAGCCTTAAGGAATTCCAGCACTTTTTTTTCGGAACTTGTGTTGTTCTTATTCTCAAAGTAATTGAACAAATGCAGGTTATAACTTACAACTTTAAATGTGTTTGTTTTATCTCCTTTAGGCTTGCTGAGCTTAATATAGTTCGAAAAATGGGTAAAACCAATGGCGATTACTACTACCGATATAAGAGCCTCAAATTTTAATAACATAACCCAGATAATAGCCAGTATGATATTGATTAGCAGAAGATAAGGATAGGCAAGACCAAAAAAGGCCGGGAGTGCAAAATCCCCCGGACTGATATGCACCGCCAGGTAAGACATAAGAAGTGTAAATGCAAAAAATGCATTTGCCACTAATAGAAACATATAAAGGACTTTTCTCAAATGCAGTAATATGTAATTACGAATTTACCAGAATATTAGGAGAAAAACAGGTTTGGGATTATGTTTTTTGACCAGCTGGTGTAAAGATTATATCATTAAGCAAATTCTTTATGTCAGTTTTTCTTCTGACTTTCTTTGAAGAGTGTCTCTTTTTCTTCCTTTGTCAGACTATCATATCCCCCTTTGGATATTTTATCCAGGATGCTGTTAATCCGTGACTGGTGCTCTGCTTTGGTCTTGTTATACTCGAACTCAGTAGCTGCCTTTTTGTGAGTGACTTTGAGTTTCTGCCGTGGTTTAAAAATAGTTACAAAAAAATCAATTACCCTGTTGAATCCCTTACCAATATCACGTCCTTGTCTTAGGTTAATTGTATAAAAATATCCAAAGAAAGCTCCTCCTATATGGGCAAGTTTCCCGCCTGAATTAACTGAAAAATCCATAATTGAAGTAAGAACAAAAATTGCCAGGGCCATGTACTTGATCTTTATCCTTCCGAATAAAAAGAGTTGAACAATATAATCTGGAACATAGACAGCAATCGCTACAACTATAGCCATAACCGATGCTGAGGCTCCGATTGCAACCGATTCAGCGACAACACTTGAAAATGCCGGGAAGATGTTAAATGACAGAATGTAAACAAGAGCGCCGCTGATCCCCCCGAGAAGGTAAACAGCCACCAGTTTCCTCTGATCAAGATATTCAAGGAATATCCTGCCAAACCAGTATAGCCATAACATATTGAACAGTATATGCCAGATATCTTTATGCACGAACATATATGTAATTAATGTCCAGGGCCTTACAATTAAAGCTTTAAATGAAGATGGAACAGAAAAAAGGTTAATAGCTTTCTCAGAAATTGCCGTGTTATTAAGCAGAAAACTTATAATGGCTATAATAGTAATCAGGATGAATACAGCTATGTTTATATATATAAGCCTGGTAAGATTACTTCCATCCCTGAAAGTTTTCTTAATGTCGTCCCAGATTCCCATCAATACAAAGTGTTTGTTGTTTTTCTCCAGTATCTGATCAGCAGGTAGCCGAATAACATGCCTCCCAGGTGTGCGGCATGTGCAATATCACTTCCCGGTTGTGTCACGGCTAGATAAAGTTCAATTGCACCATAGATCATAACAAAATATTTGGCCCGTATTGGTATCGGCGGAATCAGGAGCATAAGCTGAGTGTTCGGGAAAAGGACTCCGAAAGCAAGCAGAACACCAAATATTGCTCCCGAAGCTCCTACAGTAGGAGTATTAAGCAATATCTGCAAGTTCTTCATTGTCTCGTCGGTAAAAACTTTTCCCTCCTTAATATATGCTGTTCCTTCATTAAGAACAAGTTGCAGGTTTTCAGGACTGAGGCTATGTGCTAAGTGGTTGTATTTTAAGGCGATTACCGATTCATGAGTCAATGCTGCGCCAAGTCCGCAAATAATATAATAAATGAAAAACCGCTTTGGTCCCCAAACATTTTCAAGTACTCCCCCGAATATATACAGGGCATACATATTGAAGAACAGATGCAATATACCACCATGCATAAACATGTGAGTGACTATCTGCAGAGGCATGAACTGTTCTGATTTCGGGAAATAGAGACCCAGTACACTGTTGAGATCAATATCAAAAACGCTGGTTGCTGCATAATAAGCCAAAAGCATTAATACATTAATCATAATGATATTCTTCACCACCGGGGGTAAACCGAAAAAGCCTCTTCCGAATCCGTTCATCTATAAATTATTATAACATTTTAAAACTTCAATTGTCGAGCCAAATCTCTTTTTATTCTGCCATCCGACAATTTGCCACCACTTTCTATTTAAATCTTTTATCAATTTCTTCAAGAGTAGTAATGCTTATCACAGGCTTTCCCTTAGGAGAATAGTTTGGAGCCTGGCAGGCAAACAGAGTATCAAAAAGATCTTCCATTTCACTATGGTTCAACGCCTTTCCATATGGAATGGCTGAAGCTCCTGCCATGGCAGCCGCAACCTTTTCTTTTGCACCTGTTGATGGATCGGCCTGTGTATTTTTATAATCCTCCAGTAAAATCTCCAGCATCTCTATGGGGTCGGAAGAATCACTGCCCGCGGGACGTCCGTTGATTGTAATTTTGTTTTTACCTGAATGCTGAATACTGAATCCAAGCAATTCCATCTCCCCTTCAATTTCTTTCAGAATAAAATAATCGGAAGGATTTAGCTCTGTAGTCACAGGGAACATATCGACCTGGCTTACAGCGCGGTTATTGCTTAGACATTCGAGAAACCTTTCGTACAGGATCCTTTCATGTGCCCTCTTCTGGTCAATTAGCATGAGACCCGATTTGACCGTGCAGACAATATATTTATTTTTTATCTGGAAGAACTTCCTTTGTGACTCCCTGATCTTTTCAAATTGTTCAGGATTATCATTTTCTTTTTCCAGAGCGGAATAGAGTTTTTCCCAATTTGCATTGTTTTCTCTCTCGAACCTTTCAACGAATCCGGGCCTTTCAAGCGTCCGCTCCTCTCCTTCAAATGGGTTATATTGTGTATTGATCTCAATATTAGGTTGTTCGGGTATGTGTACCGATGAACTTTTTACCGGTATATCTACCAGTGCTTCATTTTCAAAATCAAGTGACGGAACAATATTAAACCTGCCAAGGGCTTCGCGCACGGAGGCCATCAATATTTGCCATATTGCTCTCTCATCCTCAAACTTGATTTCAGTCTTGGTGGGATGGATATTAATATCAATAGAAGCAGGATCGGCAGTCATGAAAATGAAATAGGAGGGTATTGCTTCTACAGGAAGGATATTCTGATAAGCTTCAACAACGGCTTTATGGAAATACGGGTGCTTCATAAAGCGGTTATTAACAAAAAAGAACTGTTCGCCGTATTTACGTCCGGCATTCTCAGGCTTCCCGATAAATCCTTTTATACCTATAAGGCTGGTCTCCGTCTCAAGAGGAATAAGGTCCTGATTGATCTGTTTGCCTAATACTCCTATTATTCGTTGTTTTATATTACCTGCAGTCAGGTTGTAGATTTCACTATCGTTATGATGAAGAGAAAACCGTATGTCAGGATGAGCTATTACAATCTTTTGAAATTCATTGACTATATGTCTGATTTCAGTGTTATCTGATTTAAGGAATTTACGTCGTGCCGGGATATTGAAATAAAGGTTTTTAACTGAAAAACTTGATCCGACAGGGCAGCTGCAGGGCTCCTGTGTATCAACCTTTGAACCATTAATAACTACCATTATTCCGGTGTCGCTCTCTCCCCTGCGAGTTTTAAGCTCAACCATCGCGACGGCTGCAATAGAGGCCAGAGCCTCTCCGCGGAAGCCTTTTGTTGTGATGGCAAAAAGATCCTGTGCTGTTGTGATCTTCGATGTAGCATGCCTCTCAAATGACAATCTCGCGTCAGTCTCGGACATGCCGGAGCCATCATCTATAACTTGAATTAATGTCTTCCCAGAGTCTTTAATTTTAACCCTGATGTTCTTTGCTCCGGCATCAACCGAATTTTCCATCAGCTCCTTTACCACGGAAGCCGGCCTTTGTATGACTTCTCCTGCAGCAATCTGGTTGGCTACCGAGTCGGGCAAAAGCTTTATCAGATCAGGCATCAGTCAAAATATTTTATTAAGATATGATTAACATTTCATTAGGATCCATGTTCATAATAAGAACAGTTAATCCTGTATTTAAACAATTTTACAAATATATAAATAATTGGTACATGACCTCTCTGAATAGATTGCGTGCAGCAATACTGTGACGATGATGATTATTTAAGTTAAGATGAGTATCTTTGATAAAAATTAAGTTATAATGAAAAAGTTTCTTATATATTTTACTATTATATTATTCTTCGTTCTGGCCGCTTGTTCGAGCGAATCAGATAAAAATGCAATTAGAATTATGACATTAAATGTCAGGTATGATAACCCACAAGACAGTATCAATGCCTGGCCCAACAGGGCGGAGCAGGTTTGTAATTTTATTTTAAATGAAAAACCCGATATTCTTGGTATGCAGGAAGTCTTATGGAGTCAGTATGAAGTCCTCGATTCTGTTCTGACTGAGTATACCTCAACTGGAGCAGGTCGCGATGATGGGGCTAGGGCAGGGGAGATGAACCCGGTGTTTTTCAGAAAGGAGAGGTTTGATATGGCCAGGACCATAACTTTCTGGCTCTCCGACACTCCTGAGATTCCCGGGTCGAAAGGTTGGGGAGCTTCGCTTCCGCGTATTGTAACATGGATGGAGCTTGTTGATAAAAATAACCATGAACATTTTTTCTGTTTTAATACACATTTTGCACATGATTCTGATTCAGCAAGGATCATGAGCTCAAAAATACTCCTTAAAGAGGTTGGAAAGATAGCAGTAGGATTCCCGTTCATTATTACCGGTGATTTCAATATGCCGCCAACCAGCACAGGCTATTCAATATTAACAGGCCCCAATGAAAGTGTTCCTTTGTTAAAAGACTCCTATGTTATTTCTGAAAAAGGACCATTGGGCCCAACATTTACATTCAATGGTTTTTCTGAAAAGCGCAGGTCAGTAAGAATTGATTATATTTTCGTTAAGAACGGTATGAAAGTGTTGGATCACAGGACTGTAATTAAAAAGGAACATGGAGTCTATATATCCGACCACTGGCCTGTGGAGTCGACAGTATTAATTAAGGAAAATTAACCCAAAAGACTTTTTCGAACAAAACGACAGGATATTCGAAAAGCAATTATTTGAGTATTTTCAGATAACATATTTTATCAGATGAGTTTTTTACAACATCCGATATCAGCCATCCTGAATTCATTTCAAGCCGGTTGAACTCTTTTACTTTGATACACCAGCCGGGCAGATCGATTATGTGGTAAATAACCTCTTCAACATATTCGAATTTGACTAACCCTGAATTAAGCATATAATAGAAAACAGTCAGATAATCAGGGTCATAATCTTTGGATGCATAATATTGAAGATGATCAGTATCCTCAAGAGCTCTTTTCAGATTTATAAAGTCAGTTTCGTTGCTCGATGGCGGAATGAACCTAATATAAGCAGTATCTGTTTGTAAAAAATTTAAAAGATCTCCTTTTACATTATTAATCACCCATTTAACCATGTCTTTACCTACAATTTCCTGTGTAAGGAAAATTCGTATTGTACGAGGAGTTCCATTAAATATTACTCTTGATTTTGCTTCAGCGATTATGTTACCGGAATATTTATAGATTAAAAGGTTTTTATGAACAACCTCATTTATAAATTCCGCTTTTTCATCGATATAATTCCTTGAGTAACTCTTACCGGAAGGGTCAAGGCGAGGGTCTTTCAGGTCGAAAAGAGAATTAATCAGCCTATTCCGCGGGATTTTTGACATGAAAACCGAATCCACCGGATCTCCGTAGAAGTTGGTTATATAATTGAACCGGTCTAAAAACTCATTGAATTGTTTTGTACGTACCAGGAAGATTTTTTCATTAGGGTTCTCAGGATTAATAATAGTTTGTGAATAGCAGAGACTATTATTAAGAACACCCAGCAAAGCAGAGAATAGTGCCGGCAATAATCTTTTATAAACCGACATTATAACCATTATGTGTTTGTTGTTTTTGTTTCAGTTGCTTTAATATCACCCAGAAATATCTTCCATCTTTTTTCCTTAAAAAAGGCATCTTCAACAATATCAATAATAATTTCAATATCCTTTTTAGTTACATCAGTATAGATAATGTTATCACCATTGAATCCTGTAAACTCCTGGATTATAGTTGCAGTGGAATAGTATTTGCCATCGGGACCTTTTGTAAAATCGCGGATGTAGGCAATATCATAAAATTTGATAACAACCCTTGTATATGGCAGGGATTTAAGCCTGGTCAGGTATTTCTCCATCGAACGGTTTATCTTCTGCAGTGTACCGTCAGGCAGAATAATGGATATTTCCATTTCAGCGCCTTTATAAAAAAGTTTAAGAGCTTCTTTTTCTGCCATGTTTCGTTTTTCAGCAGGCTCATCTTTGCTACCCAGGGTAACTATGTACTGTTGAAACTCATCTACCTTCTGTTTTGTCTGCTCCTTAAACAATTCTATATCCTGTTCGCTTAAGTTTATTTCGTCTACAATCTTTGCCTCCTTGCTTGTTACTGCGGTTTTTGTTTGTCCCAATGCCGCCAGACTTAGCGATAAGGCAATTATTGGCAAAAATACTCTTCTAAACATATTATAACGTATTTCAGGTAATACTACAATTTATATGCTAAACTTATTCGTATCCCAAAGTTTTTAATTTTTGTGGGTTGGTGAGTATAGGATTTTCCGAAAATATCCGTATACTTTTTCTTATCGCTTAATATGTCCGATAATCCGATAATCATCTCAGGGCCAATGTTTATTGAAGAATAGTAACCCAGTGGAATATTAATACCTGCAGAACTATAAAAGGCCAGGTTAAATCCTTTCATGTCAATCTTCCCGGTTTCATTTATATTTTGTTTATCGTTGAAACCAAGCTCTGTAAGGCTGATATATTGTAAAACAGAAGGATTACCCGGATAGTAGCCAGATGATTTATAAGCGCCTGTATTTGAATAAGAAGCACGAACAGGAATTGAGAACTTAAAACCTGCTTCTCCATAAAATCCCAGCTTCCCTGGTTTCCCGCTCGTGAGATTTAACAGTATGGGGAGAGTCACGTAGTCAATTGTGACCAGGGAATCATAATTTGCTTCAATTATCTTAAAGTATGAAGAGACGTTGATGTCGGTTGAAAGAGTATTATTTGTGAATTTGCCCGTCAGGTTGAAATTTTCCGAATATTTGTTGAATTCTATTCCGCTTCTTACAGCAATATTATCGGTGAAATAGTAACTCACTCCCAGTGCAGTAATAAAGCCAAATTGAGGTGACACATTCCAGGAATGCATATCCTTTGCAACCGATAAAGTTGTAATGTCTTTGGAATTTATCTGAGTCTGGCCGAATGATGCAATCAATGACATTCCAAATCCCTTGCGGGTAACAGGTCTTATAATTATTTCAGGTTTCTTTTCAGTTGTAATCCCGGGTGTTGCTTCATAAAAATTCACAGACGAAATATCAACACTGTTTATTGCAAACCCGGAAAATGTTTTACCTGAGGCGAAAAAGGATATTTTGAATATTAGTGGGAACATTTTACGGAATACATCTTTTCCTTTAAAACTTCCGGAGAAGAACTTATCTGCATCGATATAGGTATAAAAATTCCCCTCAGATGTCTTCATTACCTTGCCGAATTTTGCAGAGTCTGTGTTGATGGATAAGTTTTTTATGCCATTTGGATAATCAGAAACAAACGCAACCATATAATCGGTAACAGCGATAAGGCTGTTTTGTGGTTCAGGATTGATATCATTATATATCCTTGTTTCACCACTTTGGAAAAGTTTAAGAAAGCTTGTTTTATAAAATTCTTTGTCTTCGGCCTTTTCCTGAGGGTCTCCAATTAATGATAATAAATTAGTATAGTCCTTAAGCAAAGTTTTCAGTTCGCTCCGGATCTTTTCAATATCCACTTCGTCAAAATCTTCACTGTTAACCTCTTTGAGTGCCTGGGAATAGTTGATGACATAATTTGATGAAGCATTTCTTATACCAACAATCCTGAAATTTGTCAATGATTTGTTTTCCAGTCCAAACGCTATTCTGAAGGTCAGATCCTCACTATTTTTATTCAGGGTCTGGTTCAGGTAGTTCCCATTTATTGATTTTTTAACCAAAACGTCAATAGAGTAGACATTTTCTTCATGGTTCATAATATCACTGACCTTTGCATTTCCCAGGTCGAGCTGGATTGATAACCCGTCAGGGTACCAAAGAATAATGTTGTATGAATATGTTTCTGCCTCATAGAATTCGCTCAGCTTATGGGCAGGATCAAGATCATTATAGATCAGTACCCGTCTATTAACAAATAATTCGAGAAAACTTTCAGAACTGCTTTTTGCTTTCCCGACATCATTTACAACATATTCTCCCATTTGGTTTACAATAGTCTGATAATTTTCCAGGACCTTAATAGCATTGGTATAAATGATCGACTTCTCCTTAACTGAGAATTCAACAGCCTTTAATATAGGCATTTGAGTAAATACTAAAAACAGAAATAATAGTATCAGGTGTTTCATATTTCTCATTTTTCGATAACGATCTTATTATTGTTAAGATATCTATCCAACCTAATATTAATCAAATATAAACCTTTTAGCTGTCCTGATAGATCGATCTGGCTCGAAAAATGCACCGTTGTCTTTTCAAATCGGATATTCATTATTTCCTTGCTACCCTGGTCGAAGATACTTATCATCAGCTCACCGAAAAGCTGGTTATCCATCTCAATTGTAAACAGTCCCGGTGAGGGGTTAGGGTAGATATTCAGACCCGCAAATGGATCAACATCCTCTATCCCGGTAACACCTGTGGGTATTGTTACAACATCACTCATTGTAAAACAGCCTTTGGCATTTGCTATGCTAACATAATACTGTCCAAGTTTACGGTTAGCGACATATAGATATTTGTCAGCTCCTGAAATCAGATTACCATTGTAATACCATTTGTACAGTGAAGCGCTGTCGTTACTGCAGGCAAGATACCAGACTGTTGGTCCCTGGACAAAGATATATGGTTTCTCAGGAGCATCCTCAAAATACACATTGAGTATATCAGACTGCAACTTGCATCCATTCAGGTTTGCTTCGAGAGAATAGTCACCCGGAGAAAGGAATCCTTCGAGATAAGATGATGTTGCACTGCTTATTGGTATACCATTTTTATACCACTGGTAGTAATATCCCGACACAGGACTGACATTCAGTTTGATAGGTGTCTCTCCAAGACATTTTCCGGCCTGATAATTATTTGAAGTAATAACGGGTTTATATGGCATAGGCTTAACAACCAAACCTACAGGTGTTGAGATTATTTTGCAATTTCCTGAAGAATTCACAACTTCAACGGAGAAATTACCTGAAATTTTTGGCACATAAATATTTGAGTCTGCATTTGTCAGGCCTGTACTTTCAATCATCCATCTGTAAATATACTTGTCATTATATGGTACAGAAAGAGTTACACTATCACCTTTACAGAAACTCAGAGGAGCATCAGTTGTAATTAATGCTATCGGATAACTTGCAACGGTTACTGTCTTGGTAATGGAATCAGCACAACCGTTACTGGCAGTAGCTTTAAGTTTAACAAGGAAATCTCCGGCATTAAGGTAACCATGTGGAGGCGGTTGTTGAGTGGTTAAAGCCTGGCCATCTCCAAAATCCCAGCTCCATGAAGTAATAGTTAGTCCATTGTTATCTGTTGTGTTTGTGATAGTTACAGGCATTCCCTGGCAGGTGATTATTGCAGAGAATCCGGTAATCGAACGAGGTTTAACAATTATATCTTTTTCAAGAGAATCTTTAACTCCCCCGTTACTTGTAATAACCAATTTGACATAATAAGTACCACTTGCTGCAAACGTATGAACAGGATTTTGAATGGATGAAGTTGAGCCATCTTTGAAATCCCATCTCCATGATGCAATTCCATCAGCAGCTACAGATTGATCCGTAAAGTGAGTTGGAAATCCCAGGCAAACAGTATCAGCAGAAAAGAACGTTTGGACATTCCTGACCTCAAATGAATCAACAGCTGACCAGGCTCCTCCTGCATATCCCTGGTCAACAGCCTGTACGCTCCAATAATATTTACCTGAGAGAAGATTTTTAATAAGGAAAGTTGTATCTAACTGAGCGTTGCCCATTGCAACAACTCGACGATAACCATTGATTGAGTCGGCTTGAGCCGGTAAAACATGTGACTCACCGGGGGCGGCGCCTACTCTGACATTATAGGTCATGGTTTCATAAGGTGTTTCATCGGTTTTTACAGGGGACCAACTGAGTTTTGTAGCGCCTGGTTGATGAGTGGTTGATAGTTTTACAGGAGCTGAAGATATTTTATTTGCAGAATACTTTCCGGCTTTCATAAATGTGTTGTTGCGATAGACTTTTGGACCTATCAACATATCCAGATCGCCATCGTTATCGTAATCGCCCCAGGCTACGGAACTGGACCATACCCCTGGTAATACAATTCCGGTTTGTTCCGTAAAGCTATTGTCTCCGTTGTTGCGGTAGATTTTGGAAATATTGACTGAACCTGTATAACCTGTCAATAAAATATCCAGATCGCCGTCGTTGTCGTAATCACCCCAGGCTACTGAACTACCAGCTACTCCTGTTAATCCAATAGATATTTGCTCGGTAAAGCTATTGTCGCCATTGTTGCGGTAGATTTTTGAAATAAGACCTGAACCTGAACTGCCAGTCAGCAAAATATCCAGATCACAGTCGTTGTCGTAATCGCCCCAGGCTATGGAACCACTTGCAATCCCTGGTAGAGAAATTCCTGTTTGCTCAGTAAAGCTGTTGTCCCCGTTGTTGCAGTAGATTTTGGAAATAGGGTATGAACCTGCCTGACCTGTCAGCAAAATATCCAGATCTCCGTCGTTGTCGTAATCGCCCCAGTCTATGGAACTGGAATATACTCCTGTTAACGCAATACTTGTTTGCTCTGTAAAAGTATTATCGTTGTTGTTACGATAGATTTTGGAAACAGGATTAATATTTGGAGAATTTCCAGTGGCGCCTGTCAATAAAATATCCAGATCTCCGTCGTTGTCGTAATCGCCCCAGGCTATGGAACTTTGGTAGACTCCCGTTAACGCAATGCCGGTTTGTTCGATAAAGGTATTATCGCCGTTGTTGCGATAGATTTTGGAAACTGGTCCTGAATCTGAATAACCCGTTAATAAAATATCCAGATCGCCGTCGCTGTCGTAATCGCCCCAGTCTACAGAACTCTGGTAGACTCCCGTTAACGCAATTCCGGTTAGCCTGGTAAAGGTATTGTCGCCGTTGTTGCGAAAAATACTGGAAATTTTTTCATAAGAACTATTCATACCTGTCAATAAAATATCCAGATCGCCGTCGTTGTCGTAATCACCCCAGGCTGCAGAACTGGAATTTACTCCTGTTAAAGCAATACCGGTTTGTTCTGAAAATAAGGAAGTGCTGAAAACGCCCGGATTTGCATTTCCGATAATATTGAAATATTCAGGCAAGGCATTAATTTCAGTATATTCAACAACTTGTATATCATAGCTATATCCTTCATTTATTCCGTAAATTATTACACTGTCGGCTATTCCGTTATACATACAATACCAGCCCGAAGTTTCGATTTGATCTCCCTTGCCAAAATATGGTTCTGCATGATAAATTGTACTATTTACGGGTTTTGCTATTTCTGATGTAGTCGAAAGCCTGCCAAACAGAACCCTGCGTAATCCGTTCCCGTTTTTCCAGCGAATAAGCATTGAATTGCCGGTTTTTATAAAAGCCTGCAAATCTCTGGCCTGAATAGAAGCCAGAGGGGTGATTTCTTCCGGGGCAAAGCTGCTTGCCAACCCGCCTTTATCAACCGCCTGCACCGACCAATAATATTTATTAAAGGGAAGTTTTAATATAATACAAGTATCGTTTATCAGATTATTTATATTGGTTAGGAGTAGTTTTCCGTTCGGAAGAGCTTGTGCTGATTTTACTTCATTTCCGCCCGGAGATGTTCCGATTCGTAAATTATAGCTTATTGCCGTTGCCGGAGTAGTGTTGTCAGAAGATTTGCTCCATTTAAATATTATGCAATCATTATTCCAATATGATTGCAGTCCGGCAGGATCCGACGGTTTAATATTTTGATTCAGAATTTCATTCCGGTAGATTTTTGAAACATAACCTGAATTTGAATATCCTGACAACAAAATATCCAGATCGCTGTCGTTGTCGTAATCACACCAGGCAGCAGAACCATACGAAATTCCAATTAAAACAATACTGGTTTGCCCGGCAAAGCTATTGTCGCCGTTGTTGCGATAGATTTTGGAAATATTTTGATTAGAACTATTCTGACCTGTCAATAAAATATCCAGATCGCCGTCGTTGTCATAATCGCCCCAGGCTACGGAACTTTGAAAAACTCCGGTTAACGCAATGCCGGTTTGCTCTGTAAAGGTATTGTCGCCGTTGTTGCGGTAGATTTTGGAGACAGGAATGCAATTTCGGGAAACTCCAGTGGCACCTGTCAATAAAATATCCAGATCGCCGTCGTTGTCGTAATCGCCCCAGGCTACAGAACTTTGGTAGACTCCGGTTAACGCAATGCCGGTTTGCTCAGTAAAGGTATTGTCGCCGTTGTTGCGGTAGATTTTGGAAATAGGATTGTAAGGATATTCTGAAGTGGCACCAGTCAATAAAATATCCAGATCGTCGTCATTGTCGTAATCGCCCCAGGCTACGGAACTGTTCCATACTCCTGGTAAGGCAATTCCGGTTTGATCGATAAAGGTATTGTCGCCGTTGTTGTGGTAGATTTTGGAAATGTTGTCTGAACCTGTATAACCTGTTAATAAAATATCATGATCGCCGTCGTTGTTGTAATCGCCCCAGGCCACGGAACTGAACCATACCCCTGGTAACTCAATTCCGGTTTGTTCCGTAAAGCTATTGTCTCCGTTGTTGCGGTAGATTTTGGAAATCGAACCTGCACCAGTTTCACCTGTTAACAAAATATCCAGATCGCCGTCATTATCGTAATCGCCCCAGGCTACGGAACTGAAATAAACTCCTTTTAACGCAATATCAGTTTGCCCGGTAAAGGTACTGTCGCCGTTATTGCAGTAGATTTTGGAAATAAGGCTTGAACCTGTGGCACCTGTCAATAAAATATCCAGATCGCCGTCGTTATCGTAATCGCCCCAGGCTGCGGAACTGTTATGTACTCCTGTTAACGCAAGGCCGGTCTGTTCCCCAAATAAGGTATTGAGTACAGCAGGATTTTGATAAGCCGCAGATCTTAAATAATTTTCATTGCCTGTCGCCCCGTTGTATTCGCATACGTGCAACAAATAATCCGTATTGAGAACTAATCCGGTTAATACCACAGAATTGCCTGTTCCATTATACACACATTTCCACCCTCCGGGGGTAATATCGTTTGCATTATAGGTGGTATTATCCACCGGGTCGGCTGTGCCTGTTGCAGAGGCTTTAATAAAAGCAGCACGTTTTATCCCGCCGCCGTTTGCCCATGTGACAGTAGCCTCGGTTGCCTGCTTATTGCTAAATGCAATGCAATTTGCCGGAGTATCAGGCCTGTAAAAAGGCATTTCAAAGCTTTGTTCGGCGCTAAAATTACCGCCCTGCAAACCGGCATCCACTGCCTGCACTGTCCAATAGTAGGTTTTACCTGGTGGCAGGTCTTTGATGTTGTACCCTTCTGAATGCCATTGAATATTGCCCGGTTTAGCGATTAATCGCCTGCCGTTTTTTACATCTGTCTGGTTAAAGGCATGTGGAGGACATTCGTAATTGCTTTGTCCGTTTTCATATACATATAAATTATAGCTGAGTCCGTTTTGTGGTGTTTCAGTATCCAAAGGTTTATCCCAGGTAAAAGTAACAGTACCGTTATTTGTTACGGTAAATAAATTGTATGGTGTGGCCGGTTTGATATTCGGGGAGGCTGTTTCGTTGCGGTAGATTTTGGAAATTTGTAAACCTGTCAATAAAATATCCAGATCGCCGTCGTTGTCATAATCCCCCCAGGCTACGGAACCGTCTTGCACTCCTGTTAACGAGTTGCCTGTTTGTTCGGTAAAGCTATTATCACCGTTGTTGCGATAGATTTTGGAAATAGGTTCGTAGGAACTATTTAGCCCTGTTAATAAAATATCCAGATCGCCGTCGTTGTCGTAATCGCCCCAGGCTACGGAACTACTAGAAACCCCTGGTAGAGAAATTCCGGTTTGCTCAGTAAAGCTATCGTCGCCGTTGTTGCGATAGATTTTTGAAATTCCACTTCCAGTCAATAAAATGTCCAGATTGCCATCGTTGTCGTAATCGCCCCAGGCTACGGAACCGGCTTGTACTCCTGTTAACACAATGCCGGTTTGTTCAGTAAAGCTATTATCACCGTTGTTGCGATAGATTTTGGAAATAAGACCTGAACTTGTGGCACCTGTCAACAAAATATCCAGATCACCGTCGTTGTCGTAATCGCCCCAGGCTGCGGAACCTCCTTGTACTCCTGTTAATTCAATGCCGGCTTGTTCGGTAAAGGTATTGTCGCCATTGTTTTGGTAGATTTTAGAAATTTCTGAACCTGTCAATAAAATATCCGGATCACCATCGTTGTCATAATCGCCCCAGGCTACCGAACTATTAGAAACCCCTGGTAGAGAAATTCCGGTTTGCTCAGTAAAGCTATTATTGCCGTTGTTACGGTAGATTTTGGAAATTTCTGAACCTGTCAATAAAATATCCAGATCGCCGTCGTTGTCGTAATCACCCCAGGCTACGGAACTGTTCTCTACTCCTTTTAGAGTAATTCCGGTTTGCCCGGTAAAGATATTGTCGCCATTGTTTTGGTAGATTTTGGAAATTCCTGAACCTGTCAATAGAATATCCAGGTCGCCGTCGTTATCGTAATCGCCCAAGGCTACTGAACCATTTGATACTCCAGGTAAAGAAATCCCTGTCTGCTCTACAAATGTCTGAGAAAACAGGTTAAGTGTTATTAATGACAATACCAAAACTAAAATAAGCCTTTTCAGAGGGTAACTTATCATCTCAAACGGTATTGTGAGAAATAGTTGGAAAAATTAGCAAAAATTTCCCGGAAAAACAAGACTTTGAAGAAAGACAAAAGTGAAGAGACTTAAGGACTCACGGTGCACAACCCATGGAACATGGAAGAAATATTTGAGATGAACATTAGATTTAGTATATTTGATTAGTAAAAACATTATAATCATGCTGTTAAAAAAGTTATTTTCCCTATACATTTTTTCCAGGCTGATCTTCTCTCTTTCAGCACAGGAAAAGACTACTCCGGCTGATTATTCCTTCAGCAAAGGGTTGAAAGCTCAGTTCGTCCTTCAGGATGACTTTTCCAAATTCAATAATTACTGGCTGCTCGGCATCGAAGAGAACAGCTGGTCGGAAAATATTGAAGGCGGCCACCTTGTTTTCCAGTCTCTTACTGACAAACCCAAGGAAGACCTCCTGCCGGTGATAATCGATCAGAAACGGAATTTTGAGATCGAAACTTCAATAAGGTTCGTTGAAGGGAAAATGGATAAAGGATACGGTTTACAGTGGGGCAAAGCTATAAATCCCTTTAAACAATTCGACTTCCTTCTTACCGGAAGCGGTAATTTCACAATAGACAAATATACCGGCGAATTCAAGGATTACGTTCCATTTACCATTTCCGATAAGGTGAACAGGTATGCTTTTAACAAGCTAACTGTAAGAAAAGTGGCAGACATGTACTATTTCTTCCTTAATGAGAAACTGGTTCATTCCATGCCTTTTGAACCATTTTTCGGTAATCTCCTGGGTTTTCAGGTTGCCGAAAACTCCACAATTATGGTCGACAATATAGATATTGCTTACCTCGACAAAATGAATGAGACTAAATCAAAGGTGCTTATAATGGATTATAAATTCAATACAAATAATGATAAGGTATCCATCGGTAAACCAGTCACTCTTACTCTGAATATTACCAACGTTGGTGATAAGAATGCCGATGGTCTTGCAATTAATTACAAACTTCCTGCAAATGTAGAAGTGGCTGATTTTAAAAGCATTTCAAGCCTGAAGACCGGCGAGGTACAACTGATTACCCTTCAGTTTTTTGCCAACAAAAGCTATACCGATTCAATAGTCCCTGTAAAGTTTGAGATTACCGGTGCCGATATTACAAATGTTAACGACATGGACCTTTCAGTTACAATTGATCATCCTGTTCGAAAAACTGCCGATAAGTCCATGGCACAGAATTACAGTGTGTTTCGTGGTGGCAACGATCCTCTGAAAGGATTAAATGTTGCCCAGGCTATGAAATCTGTTGAGGTGGGAGAGTACTATGGACTTATTATCGGGATTGATGAATACAGCGGCGAATGGCCTCTATTGAAAAATGCCGTGAATGATGCCAAAGCTGTCGCTGAAATATTATCATCCAAATATACTTTCCAGTATATGAAGACTCTTTATAATAAAGAAGCTACCCGCGATAATATTCTGAAAGAGTTTGAGTTACTGTTGCAGAAGATAAAGGAGAATGATAATGTACTGATCTATTATTCAGGTCATGGCGAATATATACAGAATATGGATAAAGGTTTCTGGGTCCCTGTTGACGCTTCATCAAAGGCTATCTCAAAGTACATTTCAAATGAAGATATAAGATCTTTCCTGACCGGGATACATTCAAAACACACATTGCTTGTTACTGATGCCTGCTTCAGTGGTGACATTTTCAGAGGTAAAACAATGACAATTCCTTACGAAAATTCAACAAAGTATTATTCGAAAATGTATTCACTCAGCAGCAGAAAAGCTTTAACATCTGGTGGTGTTGAACCGGTACTTGACAAAGGGAAGGAAAATCATTCGGTTTTTGCCTGGTACTTTCTGCAGGCTCTGAAAAAAAATACGGAGAAATATTACGATGCCGGCCAGTTATTCGATTTCCTTAAAATTCCGGTGGTAAACAACTCATATCAGACTCCGGTATACAGCCCGATCAGGAATGCAGGTGACGAAGGAGGGCAGTTTATTTTTATAATGAAATAATTGATTCTTAATATTTCCTGAGAAATTCCTTAACCTTTAAATTTCTGATGCTTAAGAAAGTTCTGATATTTGTTGCCTCCGTAATTCTGTCTGGAACGGAATTGTTTTCGCAACAATACTTCTTCAGAAGATATTCAGTCGAGGAGGGTCTTCCTCAATCTTCAGTCTATTGTTTGCTGCAGGATTCCCGTGGATATATATGGATGGGAACTGATGGAGGAGGTATTGCACGATTTGATGGTCAGAAGTTTGAGACATTCAGCAAAACCAATGGACTTTCCGACAATGTTGTTAGAAGCTTGTTTGAGGACAGCAAAGGGAATATTTTGATTGGAACTGACAATGGATTAACGCTTTATGATGGATATAATTTTAATGTAATAGGGAAAGGGCAGGGACTGAACGGAAGTTCTGTTCTGAAAATCACTGAGGGAAGTAATGGAATAATATGGGTCGCTACCAATGATGGAGGACTGGCAGGATTGACAATAGGGGATTCAATATCTATTGCGAATTATTCGAAAGATGATGGATTGGTAAGTGATTTCGTCTTTGATATTTATGAGGATCCTGAAAAAAAACTATGGCTTGGAATGGTCGGGGGTGTGAATATTATTGAGTTCGAGGATGGATCGACTAAAAAAATAAAAAGCATTGACAAACCGGATATTGTATCTGAATCTACTGTATATATTACCTCAATCGAGCCAGGTCCGAAAGGTACAATCTGGCTTGGCAGTCACGGGAACGGACTATTCACAGCAACTCCTTCTCCTGATAAAAGAGGTTATACTATTGAGTCTTCAATAGTTAACAGTACTATCCCCAACCTACTGGTATGGGATCTTTTTAACCGGAAGGATGGGGAATTATGGATAGCGACTGACAAGAACGGTGTTATAAAGCTAAAGGATGGTAAGGTCACTGGTATATTTAATAAGGAGAGCGGACTTTTTTCAAATCAGATTCTTGATATCCTGGAAGATAAGGAAGGAAATACATGGTTTGCTTCATTTGGACAGGGTGCCATGATGTATGATGATGAAAAATTTATAAGTTATAACGAAAACAATGGCATAACCGGGAGCCAGATTCTGGATATTTTATTTGATGCTGACAATATTTTCTATGTAGCAACTGAAGATGGCCTGTCGCAGTTTAAAAAGGATGGAACGGGTATAAAGCGATTGAACTTTTTTACAGCTAAAAATGGTTTAAACGATGTTGGCGCCAATGCCATCGGGAAATTTGAAAAGGAACAGATATGGATAGGAACCAATAATGGTATTAATATTCTGAATGGTTCAAAACTTTCAAAGTTCCCGGGGAATGACAGGTTAGGTAATAAAAATATATGCTCTCTTCTCGCAGACAGCCATAAGAATATGTGGATAGGAACTACCGGTGGATATGGTAAACTATCCGGTGATAATTTGTATTTTATGAACCAGGATGAGGGGCTTATCCATGATGAAGTTCAGACAATTATTGAAGATAAAAAAGAAAAGATTTGGATGGGCACAATGGGAGGACTGGTAAGGTTAGACGGGATAACCTATACCGACTTCAATGCTGAGGATGGCCTCACTACATTAAAAGTGTACTCTCTGGCTGAAGATCCTTCGGGTAACATCTGGATTGGTACTTTCGGGGGTGGAATATTTAAGTTTGATAATAGTAATGATTCAATTCCAATATCTGTTATTGCCACAAAAGGAATCCTTTCTTCAAATACTATTAATTCACTTCATTTTATTTGTGATACGTTAGTGGTTGCCGGAAATGATAAAGGGTTTGATCTTCTGGTAGTTGATAACAGGCAGAATATTAAGAAAGTAATTCATTATAATATTAATGATGGGTTTTCAGGTGGAGAAAATAATCCCAATTCAATTTCAACAGATAATGATGGATTGATATGGTTTGGAACAAAAAACGGCCTTGTAAGATATGATCCCGCGATAGACTTTAACTACACGTACTTACCTGAAGCCTGTATTACAGAAATAAAACTCTTCTTCGAAAAAGTAGATTGGGTGTCAAAAGATATTAAGATCAGCAGGTGGTCCAATCTCCCTGAGGATCTTGTTTTATCTCATAACGATAACCATCTTACATTTGATTTCACCGGCTTTTGTTATCACAATCCCGATGATCTAGGGTTCTCATATTATCTTGAAAATCAGAGTAAAGAATGGTCTCCATTCAGCCGGAACAGAGAGGTGGTTTTTTCCGGGTTAACCCCTGGCAGCTACTCATTTAAAGTTAAAGCACGAAACAAATTTGGTTTGGTCGGGGACACTTCAGAATTCAAATTTGTTATTAAACCGCCTTTCTGGCAGACACCATGGTTTTATGTTCCGGCTTCCATTCTTTTTGTATTTCTTATCATTACAATTATCAGGATCCGGGAGAGAAATCTGATTAAGGAAAAAGTTAAACTTGAAAAGATTGTAGTAGAAAGGACACGTGAGGTTGTTGAACAAAAGGACGAGATTGAACGGCAAAGAGATGTTGTTACTTATCAGAAAAAGGAGATCACCGACAGTATCAATTATGCAGAGACAATACAGCGAGCGGTGCTCCCTGAAGAAAAGATTCTGAAAAAACACTTTGAAGACTACTTTATTTTATTCCGGCCGAAAGATATTGTCAGCGGCGATTTTTACTGGATGAGCAGTAAAAACGACTTGGTCGTTTTTACTGCTGCTGATTGTACCGGGCATGGTGTTCCCGGTGCTTTTATGAGCATGCTCGGGGTCAGCTTCCTGAATAAAATTGTTAATGAGTCAGGAATAGTACAGCCTTCGGAGATACTAAAATATTTACGCGAAAATATAATCACTGCCCTTAAACAGAAAGGATCTTTTGAGACAAGTAAGGACGGGATGGATATTGCTTTATGTTCGGTCGATATTAAGAAGAAGAAACTATGGTTTTCAGGAGCAAATAATCCGCTTTTAATTATCCGGAAAGCGGATATCGGATATGAGCTTATCGAAAGAAAAGGAGATAAGATGCCGGTTGGCTTCCACTCAAGAATGGACAGTTTTACCAGCCATGAGATTGATATCCAAAAAGGTGACACAATTTACCTTTTTTCAGACGGTTATATGGATCAATTTGGCGGAACTGATGGAAGAAAATTCATGAAAGCTAAATTTAAACAAATGCTGCTTGACAACCAGTCCCTCGACATGGCTTCTCAGAAGGATGCTTTCATCAAGACACTTGAAGAATGGATTAATTATCCATCAGAACATGATACTCCCTACGGGCAGATTGATGATATTATTCTCCTGGGGGTACGGGTCTAAGTTGTCTTCCGGTAACGTCTTACGGCAAGTGTTGTAAAACAAACTGCAATTACCGCCAGCGAATATAGCTCCCTGCTGATGTCATGAATAGTAGATCCTTTAAGCATTACCATCCTGTTTATCTGCATCAGGTAAGCGACAGGATTTATTAGGTTGAAGTTCTGGGCCCACATTGGCATACTTTCATAGGGAGTGAAAATACCGCTCATAAGAATAAAGATTATCATGCAGAAGAAGGCAATAAACATGTATTGCTGCTGTGTTCCTGAGAAAGTTGAAATGAAAAGAGCCAACCCTAACACTGCAATCAGAAAAAGTGTTGCTCCGAGAAACATGAGTAAGACACTTCCTTCAAATGGCACCTTAAAAGCAAGTATTCCTATTATTATACCCAGTGCCAGATCAACAAGACCTATTAACAGAAAAGGCACCATTTTAGCAATGATGAAGTGATGTTTTTTCACTGGGGTAACATTTATCTGCTCAATGGTTCCAGTCTCTTTTTCCCTCACCATATTTAATCCTGCGAGTAAAAATCCTATCGCAGTAACAAGTATCACGAGTATGCCAGGGAGCATGTAATATTTGTAGTTTAACATTTCGTTATACCAGTACCTGTTGGTGATCTGGATTTGAGGAAGAGGAGTCAGAGGATTTACACTTATGTTTTCTGTTATGATATCCATATTATAATCACGGATCACTCCATTCAGGTAAGCCCATGATAGTTGGGCTGTTGAGGCATTTATGGCATCGATGGTCGCGAGCAGTTTTCCTGGCTTCCCGGTTCCAATATCCCTGCTGAATCCGGCAGGTATTTGAAGTATCACACTGCATTTATTTCGATGCAAAAAATTATTTGCCTCAATCTCCGAAAAAGTTGAATAAGATATTTTGAAAAAAGTGGAGCCTTCAAGCTTGCTTATCAGACCTCTCGATTCAGCCGACATATCTTTATCAATAATGGTGAGTTTTACATTCTTTATCTCAAATGTTACGGCAGGGACCAATATCAGCATCTGTACAATCGGAACAGCAAAAATTGCTTTTGAGATAAATTTATTCCGGAAAATCTGGATAAATTCTTTTCTGATCAGGTATAAAATTGTCCTCATCTATAAACTTTCTCCATTATTCATATTAATAACCTTCCCCTTACTTCTCTCTTTTAGTGTCCACCTCACCCTAAATCCCTCTCCCGGGGGAGAGGGACTTAAAAACTTATAAATTTTTACTTTTGTCTTTTATCTTAATTCTTATTCCAGCCTGATTTTAAATTTTTGTACGCTTAACCCGATAAAAACCAATGTCATAACTATAAGGATCAGCGTCTCTTTCCATATATACATCAACCCTGTACCCTTTATCATAATGTTTTTGATTATTACAATAAAATACCTGGGTGGCATAATCATACTTACATAATCATAAACTTTCGGCATATTTTCGATAGGGAAGATAAACCCCGAGAGAAGAATTGTCGGTAACATCAGTCCGATAAGCGAGATAAAGATCGCCTGCTGCATGTTCTTCGATACTGTTGAGATTAATATCCCAAGAGTTAAACTCATTAAAATATAAAGCATACATTCAGCAAGAAGAAGTAACATGCTTCCTTTTACAGGAAGTCCGAATACGAACCAGGATAATGCAAGGATTAGAAGGACGTTGATAAAAGAAAGGATGAAATAGGGCGTCACCTTTCCGAGTATAATCTGGATAGGTCGGAGCGGAGAGACCAATATAACCTCCATAGTTCCGAACTCTTTCTCACGTGTAATCGTAACAGAGGTCATAAGCGCACAAATAAGTATCAGAATTAGTGTAATTACTCCCGGGACAAACATATAATGGCTTTTCAGATTCGGGTTATAGAACATTTTAACTTCAGGTTTTATCCGGATTGAATTGTTTATTGCCGTTCCTGCTAAATCCATTGTGAAATCATTAACAATTGCCATTGTATAATTAGTTACAAGAGTGGCAGAATTTGGTTCTGAACCATCTGCAATTATGTTTAGAGAAGCTTTTCCTTCACTAACCAGTTTTTTGCCGAAATCCTCTTCAAAAATGATTACAGCCTTTGTTTTTCCCTTCTTAAAGACCCTGTCGATATCGTTGTAATTCAGCAGGTTTTCGGTTCTTTTGAAAAAGCCTGAAGAGATTATTTTATTGGTTAATTTCAGAGTAATTTCATCATGAGACAAATCAAGAATGGCAACGCCGGCATTTTTGATATCCATACTAACTGCATAACCGAAGATAAGTATCTGGGCAGCAGGAATGCCGAACAATATAAAAAGTGTCCTGTAATCCCTGAAAATATGCAGGAACTCTTTTTTAACAAACCCCAGAAATCTCTTCATAGCTTAATTACTAACAGGCCGTGCTATCTTAATAAATACTTCCTCTACCGTAACCGCATTATACTTGTTCTTAAGATTCTCCGGTGTATCAAGCGCTACTATCTTTCCATCGCTCATAATTGATATTCTGTCACAATATTCAGCTTCATCCATATAATGTGTTGTAACAAACACAGTTATTCCCCTCGCTGCTGTTTCGTATATCATCTCCCAGAATTGCCTGCGGGTGATCGGATCAACGCCCCCTGTCGGTTCATCAAGAAACACGATCTTCGGTTCGTGTAGTACCGCAACCGAGAAGGCAAGTTTTTGTCTCAGGCCCAGAGGAAGATCTGCAATTATTCTATTCTCATACTCCTGGAACCTGAGCTTTGCCAGCAGATTGGTAAGTCTCTCTTTGATAAGTGATTTGCTCATGCCGTAAATTCCCCCGTACAGAATAATATTTTCTTTTACGGTTAAGTCCTCGTAAAGAGAGAATTTCTGGCACATGTAACCGATATTCTTTTTAATCTGTTCAGTTTGCCTGTAAGCATCAAATCCGGCAACCTTAACTTCTCCTGATGTTGGTTTGGAAAGGCCCGAGAGTATCCGTATAGCAGTGGTTTTTCCGGCTCCATTAGCACCAAGGAACCCGAATATCTCGCCTTCGGATACATCAAAGTTCAGGTTATCGTTGGCAACAAAACTGCCAAACTTCTTAACAAGATTCTTCACAGTAATAACCTGGCTTTCCATTATTCTTCTTTATTCATAAGCTCCAGGAATCTGTCTTCAATACCGGCTTCAGCCTCCTGAACAACAACATCTCTGAGACCTCCCATATTAAGAAAGTCGTAGAGGGACTTATCGACTGCGTCATTAATAAATGTTACATGCACAGAGTCGCCGAAGGGATATGCTGTTACTGTTCCGGGATATTTTCTAAGGGTGTTTATAAGCTTGTATTTTTCAACAGACTTTACTGTAAAGAGTTTTCTGCTGAAATCTTCCCTGATCTTTTGAGGAGCATCAATTGAAAGGATTCTTCCATCCTGTATCAATGCCACCCTGTCGCATCTCATGGCTTCATCCATATAGGGTGTTGACACTATTATTGTAATATTGTGCTGTCGCAGCTTTCCAAGCATATCCCAGAACTCCATTCTTGATACCGCATCAACCCCCGTGGTAGGTTCATCGAGGACAAGAAGTTTAGGTTTATGGATCAGGGCACAGGATAGTGCAAGCTTCTGCTTCATGCCTCCTGAGAGTTTACCAGCAACTCTGTTTTTGAATGGTTCGATATGTGAATAAATATCTGAAATGAGATCATAGTTTTCCGCAACTGTTGTTCCAAATACCGTAGCATAAAAATTAAGGTTCTCTTCTACTGTGAGATCCTGATAGAGGCTGAACCTTCCAGGCATATAACCAATATTTTTACGAAGCTCTTTATAATCATATTTAAAATCCATTCCAAGAACTGTCATTTTACCTTCATCGGGCAGCAGGAGGGTGGTAATAATCCTGAAAAGAGTGGTTTTTCCAGCGCCATCCGGACCAATAAAACCGAACACCTCCGATTCATTTACCGAAAATGAGATATCGTTCAGAGCCTTTGTTATTCCGAAGTTTTTACTGATACAATATGATTCAACTGCTTTTTGCATTTGATCAGTTGTTTACTCCCGTGAAAATTGCTTCCCCCGGCATCCCCGACTTGAGTGTGCCATCATTTATTATATCAATGTTCACAGCATAAACCAATATTACACGTTCCTCTTTTGTCTGAATTATTTTGGGAGTAAATTCGGCCTTACCTGAAATATAACTGATAGTTCCTTTGAATGAGCTGAATCCTTTTTTGCCGTCATCTGTTCTGACTGTACATTGCTGTCCGATTTTAACAGATCCCATCTGTGCTCCGCTGACGTACACCTTAAGTTTAATCACTGATAGATCGGCTATCTTAACCAGCGGTCTGCCGGCAGCAGTTATCTCACCTGCCTCTGAATATTTTTCAATGACGGTTCCTGACAAAGGACTTTTTACACAGCTCCTATTAATCTGTTCATTAAGAGTTGCTTTCTTCGATTCATAAACATAGAGTTCTGCTACTACTGATGCTTTTTGAGTATTATTGGCTGCAATCTGTTTCTGAAGAACAGCACCCTGACCGGTAAGGTCATCATACTGCTTTTGTGTTGCTGCGTCATCCTTCAGCATCTTTTCGATCCTCTTGATATTTACATTCAGGTTATCGATCTGCTGGTTAAGGATGTCGTTCTGAGCATTAATTGAAATGATTCGCGTTCGGATACTCTTCATACCTGCATCTATCTCTGCTTTTTGAAGATGAAAAAGAATCGTGTCGATTAGGGCAATTGTTGAACCCATATCAATTTGAACACCCTCTGTCAAGTCAAACCGCAGTATGCGTCCATTGGTTTCTGCAGAAACAATAACCTCTGTGGCTTCAAAATTTCCGTAGGCGTCAGCATCATCTGTTTTACTCTTGCATCCCGCTAAAAAGAGTGCTGCAATTATTATGATTAGTGTTTTTTTCATATTATTCTGTTTTTATTCGATTTCTTTTCCACTTATATTTAAATATTCGATTCTTGCCAATGCAAGATTTATTTTATGAATTTCGTAATTGACCATTGCCTGTCTCTCGGAATTCAATTCATTAAGATATTCGGTTGCAGTGATAGTTCCGTTTTCATATTGCGATTCTGCAGATCCTGTAATCCTTTTTCTGAGCGTAATTAATTCATTATCTGTTGCAATCAATGATTGAAGACTCATTATCTCTGCATTTTTCGATTCGAGCAGCCTGTTCAGGTTATCAGTAAGGTCGTTTTTTCTGTTATCAATTATTCCCTGTTGAAGGGAAATAACCTGTTTTTCATTTTTTGATTTGTTCCAGTCGAATATGTTCCATTTGATACCGGCCCCGAGTATATAATAAGGAGCAAACTCATCTTTAAAGAAGTTACTGCCTGGAGGATTTCCGTATCCAAGGGTGGCGAATCCAAATGCTTTAGGCATTCTTTTGCTTTCTATTATTTTCATACCAGCAGCCAGCTGCTCTTTTCTGAGGTCGAATAGTTGCAGTTCCGGGCGTATTAATTCATTTGTAAGTTCATTTGTCTGGGGAGGAAGAATAAATTCTGTTGAGGCATCAATCTCTGTGCCGGTCAGTCCTGATAATATTTTCAGAAGAGAGGCTTTCCTGATCTCATTTTCACTCAATTGTTGCTCGAGCTTAATCTTTTCAGCAGTGAGAACATCAATATCAGATTTAATTATAACACCATTAATAAGAGCCGATTGCATTGATGAGATACGTTTGTTTATTAATTCAAGGTAATTATTCAGGAGTTCTTTTTGCCTGGCAATAAGCATCAGGCTGAAATAGAAACTGTTTATTTGTGCCCGCAGTTTATAGAGATCTGTTTCAGTTTGTTTTTCGTTTATACTAAGCTCGGCTCTTTCAAGATCTCTGGCACTTTTTATTACACCTCCGTCATAAATCGTCTGGTTTATATCAAAAGTGATTTTATACTGTTCATGAGGAAGAGGCTTAATTGCACTTGCAATTCCGGGGTTTGGAAGAGAACCGAGGGCACTACTCATATCAATAACTGAAGAGTTATATAAAATGCTTCCATTAGCGTCGAGTGTTGGCAGCCACCCCTTTGAAAGATTTTCATCTTTCAGTTTCGAGATGTCTGAGTAAGCAACCTTTTCACCGGCAAGAGCATTGGTGGTCATTGCTTTTTCATAACACTCTTTTAGAGTAAGAATCTTCTGAGCCTTTATAGTCAAGGTCCATGGGATTATCAGTATTATCAGAAACAGGACTTCCCTTTTCATATATCTTTTTAGTTTTTATTATAACTCTAAGTACTTTAGGTACTTCCTGCTTTGTAATAGCCTTAATCACAAACTCCGCCGCAAACTCCTTTCTCTCTTCAATATACTCATTGAAATCAATACCTGCTTTTGAAAAATAGCTTCTATCAGGCCTCTGGCTGCGAAAGGGGAAACACTCATTCGTGTTGTGCTTAAAGCTTTTTCCATACATTTTCCAGTTCAATATTTTTAGAAAAAAAGCTAATTGTTATAATTACAACAATAAAGCCAGGTTGAAGAGTTTAACCATATAAGTGTTTTTTGTTTACTCTTCTGTGATCCCGGCTTTTTCATCCATCGCTTCGCGAGGGCAACTATAGAAAGGGTTTAATCTACCACCACCCTCTTGTGTTATAGACAACTGATTGTGGTTGGCCATTACCATAAGCAACTCCAACATCCCTTGCTGCACTTATAGCAGCTTTTCTTATATCAACTTCGTCTTGCTGTACTTTTAGCTTGAAATTCCATTCACGTTTATCTATCTCCAAAACGCGCTTTGCCATTTTTTCAGTTAAAGCCTGAGCATCTTTGTAGCAAGCAGCCTGTGGGTCTATAAATGCCAGCACCTCGCCTGCTGAATTTGCTGAATTTACATCCTGATTAGCGGACCAGATGTTATTGGCCGCGGCTAATCTTACCAGGCAGTCTTTGTCAATTCTCTGCTTAAAAATCGGAGCAATGGCATCCATGCATTTATTAAAACATTCTGCACAAACTTCAGGTACCCCTGTTAATTTAAAAATTGCAGCGTCATATTGACTTTGAGAAGCCAACGACTGTGCCTCCTTAATTATAAAATCGCACCTGCTATTGTAATATTCAATGATCTTTGTTTTACCTTTTTCAATAAAGGTTTGATATTGCGGATCACTTGTTTTTAAATTTTTTAAAGCAGCCATATAAGCCTTTGTTTCATTCTCACCAACACCTTTTAATGTAACTGAATGACTTGCAAACAGTGTTCCGTCTATACCATCACCAATATAAAGTGTAATTTCTAATGTATAGGCTTGCATCGGCGGAGCCGTGGGTGTAATGTCTTTGGTTAGTACAACAACATTTGCGGCAATTATAAATCTGGGATTAAATGAACTCCCCCCCATACCGTTTGCCGTTGCAATCTGGCTAAGCTTAGTTTCAAGACTATTTCTGGCTCCGGATGTAAGTCCTTCTATCTGGTCAGGTATATATGTGTTTAAAGCAATACGAGCAAGATCATCGGACTTTCCTTTATTATTTTGAGAAAATGCTCCTAAACAGGTTATCAGCATTAAGCCCAATATTATTAACTTTTTCATAATATCTTTTTTTAAGCGAAATTATTTTTCTCCAATAGTCAAAGTTGCCTGGCCAAGACCTTTCATTGTCAGTTTAGAATCGATTTTATAAGTATCTTTTAAAAACTTTTGCAATCCTCTGGCCCAGCCTCTTGCATCAACAGCTTTGTTGGCAGCATCATAAAGCGGTATTCTGACTTGTTCAAATAACATTCTGTCTGCTGAAGCATCTGATGTACTGAATCTGTTTTGAACTGTGTTATCAGAAACCCATTTTTCAATTTGGGAACCTAATTCAGCACCTCCAAATTCGCTCTCTAAATCGCCATCAAAAGAATCAAATTTTCTTATTCTTAGAATAATTTCACGACCGTTTGCAAACAGATCATCAAAATGAGTTTGTAATTGAGTATTAAAATTGTCTAAATGGGCTAAAACGGCTTCTTCTAAAAGAACAGGTAATTCTGCAGAAAAGGATGGCTGTCCTGTGCCAGATGCTCCTGCTATTTGTTTGTCAGTATATGCATCTAACCCTTGTATATTAATTGTTATTGACTTTTTAGGTCCTGTAGTATTTACGGTCCAGGTCATTTGCATCCATATATCAGCTTTCGCGACATTCTTTAATTTGTCAACAGGACTTTCACTTAACTCGGCACCACCTTTACTTGTAGTCATTGCATCTTCAGCAGCATTGCTTTCCAAAGTTTTAATTGCTGATTCCAGGTTTTTTAATGGGAAACCACGGGCAGCCATCAATTCATTAATTTTACTGATAACTAGTAACAAATCAGAATTTTCCTGCAGAGCTTTTTTATAATCCGGAACCTTTATTTTGGTACCCTGATTATCAAACTCCAGCATATAACCGTTTAGGTTACACCAAACATCGCTTGGAACAACCATAATAGTAGGTTTTTTAGCTTGTGAGAAAGCTACTGTTGTAAAGCCCAAAACAATTGCTAATGTAAAGGCTATTTTATTAATTATTTTTTTCATTTTTATAAAATTTAATGTTTTATAACTATTTGAGAATACCGTCTGCAATCATTTTTTGTTTTAATTCTGGTCTAAGCACTCTTATAATTAATCCAATTGTGATACTTTCGCGGGCTCCTTTTATATCTTTTGCGCCTAGTTGCTCATCTTTCATTGACATATAATTTTTGAATTCTCCTCCGTCGGTAAAGAATTTATTAAAGTATGTTTCGTATTTCACCTGAGCATTCACCTCAGAAACCACCGGTCTTTTTTCGCAATCAGATTTGCCTTCGATAATACCATTGAAAAGCACATCGCGGACAGCATTTTTTTTGGCCTGTTCAATGGCATCTGCTCTGCTTCTGCCATTTCCCCAGGCTTTAACTGTTTGAGAACCATCCATCTCAATACCCATGCACTCTGTTTTATAAGTATAGTTACCAGCTATCTTTTTTTGAGGGCTACATACTGAAAGTAATAAGAATATTGTACCTGTTATTACAATATAAATAATTTTTTTCATAATTAAAGTTGTTTAAATTAAACTAAAATCCTCCACCAAGCTTTTTGATAATACCGGCATCTTCCAAATCTTTTCTCAGTGCAGAAACATTAACGGATACAATTACTCCTATCTTGTATTCTTTGCCTATTTTCATTCTGTCTTCGGCAGCAACTGCTCCATCATTGGTCACTGCAACAAACTTCATATATTTTCCGCCGTTATCAAAAAATGGTTCAAAAAAATCTGCCTTTTCCTGTTCTAAATTTACGTTCGAAGTTAATGCCTGTTGCCCGGGTACTCCTTGTTTTCCTGCAAAACCTTTAAAGATAACTCCATGAACAGCATTCTTTTTTGCTTGTTCAATTGCTACATCTGGTTTTTTTGAATATGACCAGACTTTTATAAGATATGTACCTTGAACACCTGTTTGAATAGCTTCAATTTCATATCTCCATGCTTCAGTGTCTTTATTTGCTTTTCTTTTAGCCTGTGCATGGCCCAAAACAGAAAAACAAAATAGCATTAATACTAATAGGGTCGTTTGTTTTTTAATTGTTTCCATTTTACGTTTAGTTAAAGATTATTAAAAATTATTTTATCTGTTTAATCAACAATCCGGAGTAATATTTATCTCCGCCTTTGAATGTAGTTCGATCCAGAGCAGGTTTGGCCTCAGCTCCTTCAGCAACCTGTTCTTCTCCGGCATTATATCTATTATCCCAGATTAATTTTTTATCCACTGTTATATTGCCTTTGCTAACATATTTGGTTAATCCGGTTTTAGGGTCAATGGTTTGTTCAAAAACATCAAATTTTTCACCGCCTTCCAAGCCTTCTTTCATACCAATTTTAGCAGTAATAGGATTTCCTGTATAAAGAGGAGTTTTAGTTTTAAACTCATCATATTTTTTCTGAAGCTTAGCAAATACAGCATCAATATTCCTTATAGTAGCTAACGTAACAATTTGATCTTCTGTTCTTTTCTCCTTTAATGAAAACAAAACGAGGCTTGTCGCTTTTTCGTCACCCACATATTCAAGTTGAAACAGATCTGAATTATCAAATGCTTCTTTTTTCTGGGGGTTAAGGTTTGCTTTGTCTATCCATAAATTGTTATAAAAAACAGCCGCTACTGAATCGTTCCAGACTAATTTATATAAATATGAAGTAGTCCAGACGGAATAACCTTCTTTAGCTTTCTCATAGGCGGCATCAGCGGCTTTCAAAGCTGTTTGCTGCAAAATTTCCACTTTGATATTGGCAGCCTGGGCTTTTGCTGCATCTCTAACTTTGGCTGCAACTATCTCATTGGTGACAAAATTCATCTTGGAAACGACAACAAAGGTGTTTTTTATCAGCTCTTCTCCTGCATCAGAAAGCGAAGCAGTTCCTCTTGCCGAGCCTTTCGCGATATTTGCCTGCATTTCAGTAGCGTCGTATGATCCTCTTTCTCCAATTAAACTCATATCAAAGGAACCATCTGTTTGCCTGTTAAACCATTTGGCCACCAGCTGATTAGCTATCCTGGCCTCTTTGAAATATTTGTTTATTAAAAGCGGATCATCTACAGCTGCTGAATCAACAATCCCAGCAGTACTTTGAGATACAAGGCCTTTTAACATATTGCCTGCCGCACTCTGTTTTTTGCCAGCTGCTGCACGTTCCTCATCAGTAACAGAGTACTGTTTAGGGTTAAATGACTTTGCCCCTATTGTGTGATCGTTATACTTGTCGGGGAAAGGAGCATTGTTATAAGCTTTTATTACCGTATCTTTTCTTGGAAAATTATCGGACTCCATCAGTATTGTGTGTAATGAACTTCTACGATACTTTATGTTCAGCGCACCATCTTTGGATTGAGCCATAGATGCTGTTGAAAGGCCAATACATACTATTGCTGTTAAGAATAAACCTTTTTTCATAACTTTACTTTTTGTAAGTTTTCATACTCTCTATGGACACCTCTGAAATTACTTTTTTTCGATGCCGTTATCAGGTATAAATATATTTATTAATTTTTTAATAATGATTAAAAGAGAATTTATTTTGTGAATTGTCATATTACTTATTCTTCTAATGAGCAGGATATTTATGGTTTATTTTTTACTCACAATACAAACGTAATGTTTTTTTGGCCCTAAAATCTTAAAAATCCCCATAGTAATTATTAAAATATCTTAATCACTTTCAAACTATATCTTTCCACCGTGGGTTTCAATAAAATATTTGCATTGAAATAGCCCAAACCTGGTCTCTTTTTCATTTTCAGTACCATGTGTTGAAAGATTAGTATGAAATTTATTTCAAAAAATTTGTATTTGTATTTAATAATATTATACATTTGCAATATATAAACAACTTATATATTAGTATATGATACCAACAGAACTTATCAAAGGGTCTTTAAAGACAGTAGTGCTGAAATTGTTAAAGGAGGAGGGCCCATTGCATGGCTATGCAATAACCAGAAAAGTAGAGGAACTAACAGAAGGTAAAATAAAACTTACATACGGGGCTCTTTATCCCATCCTTCATAAACTTGAGAACGAGGGAGTTCTTATTACTGCTTCGGAGAATTTTAATAACAGAATAAGAATTTATTATAGTCTAACCCCTCACGGACATTCCGTTGTAACAGAAAAAATAAAAGAACTGAATGAGTTCATCAAGTCGCTTCAGCGGATTGTTGATGCTAAACCAGGTTTAAGCCATGCCTGAGCTGAGTCTGCACAATACTGACCAGATAAGCCGCGACATCAGCAGGCAGGAGATCACATTTTCTCATCTTCTTGAAGACCTTATCGATCATGTATGTTGTGATGTGGAGAATGAAATGCAGAGGGGATTGAACTTTACTGAAGCGTATAGCAGGGTTAAACAGAAAATGGGTTCGCGCAGGATTAAAGAGATACAGGAAGAGACACTTTATTTAGTTGACACCAAATACAGATATATGAAAAACACGATGAAAATTTCAGGAGTAGCCGGCACTATTATGCTTGGTTTTGCAGCCTTGTTCAAGATTCAGCACTGGTTTGGCGCCGGTATAATGCTGAGTCTGGGAGCACTTATTCTTGCATTTATTTTTCTGCCTTCTGCTCTCGGCGTACTCTGGAAAGAGACTCATAGCAGTAAGCGGATAATCCTTTTCATTTCAACTTTTTTAACAGGTCTTCTCTTTATTTTTGGAGTCCTGTTTAAAATTCAGCACTGGCCCGGTGCAGGAATTGTATTAACCATGGCGACAATTTCAGGCCTGTTTTTCTTCATCCCTTCACTGCTTGCAAGCAAGCTCAGGGAAGAGGAAACCAAATCTATGAAATGGGTATATATCCTTGTTGCAATTGGTTCAGCATGCTATGCCCTGGGCTTGCTTTTTAAAATCCAGCACTGGCCCCTCTCAACGCTGCTTATGATAATTGGCTTACTTTTTCTCTTTTTTATTGCCTTCCCATGGTACGTTTGGCATACATGGAAGGATGAAAACAGTGTCAGCGCCCGGTTTATCTTCATATTAGTCGGATCTATTGCACTCATTGTTCCTGCTGCAATCATAAACATGAACCTGCGACGAACCTACGATACCGGGTTTTATATTCAAATGAAACAGCAGCAAGCTGTTTACAACTATAAGTTTACTAAAAACCAGTCTCTCCTCAAAGGTTTCACTGATCCTGTGAATATATCTGTTGCTGAACAAATACATGGTAAAACAATTGATTTGGTGCAGCTTATAGATGATGCCGCCATAAAGATGGTTGTAGAATCTGAGGGAAAACCCGGATTGCCTGTATTTGATCCTCAACAGGTCAGTCAAACTGAAAGCGGTTCGGAGATTCAGTACAACCTGCTTAAAGATCCGTTCAGTCGTGGTCCGGTTAAAAATTATCTTTTGCCCGGATGTATATATCGTCAGAAACTTGAGGCTGCCCTTACAAACTACAGTGACTATTTATCAGGATTATCTTCCGGCGCAGAGACAAAACCCTTTCTGGGACTCATTGATGCTTCAATCTATCTCCCTGGCGAGAATCAGGGAAACAGTGAAACCGCATTAATGACAGGACTTCATTCTCTTTTACTTTTTAAAAACAGCCTTCTGACTGTTGAATTATGTGCTCTTACTTCAATCGCAAGTCATTAATAACTTATTTATTATGACTATGATCCCGGCACGTTTTAAAAACCTGATTATTGATAGCTTGATTTTATCATCATGCCGGCTCTTTCTACCTTTAAAATGAAAAATTTATTATTATGAAACCCACATGTTATGCTAACGCAAACACTTATAAAAATAATCTTTATCAACATGTGCGGTTCCATCATACCTTAAAAATCAAAATTATATTATGATGAAACAGAAAATATATGTATTAGGTTTGGTATCTGCTCTGGGAATTGCCGCAGGTATCTTTTTGAAAGTAAATCATCTGGCGGGAGCTGCTATAATATTAGCTGCCGGATTTGCCACTCTGGTATTAATATTTCTTCCACTGGCGCTTATAAATAATTATAAGTCAGAAAACAGGCAGAATCTGATCCTCTATATAGTGACCTGGATAACCTGTTTTGTGGTATTCGGCGGGATGTTATTTAAAATTTTGCATTGGCCGGGAGCGGGCTATAT
This sequence comes from Bacteroidia bacterium, assembly GCA_026391555.1. Taxonomy (GTDB): domain Bacteria; phylum Bacteroidota; class Bacteroidia; order Bacteroidales; family VadinHA17; genus LD21. The sequence continues at coordinate 61,620 of JAPLEB010000060.1, forward strand.
TTTGCTTGTTGCACTCCCTTTTCCCTATGTGGTTTTTCTTCCGGTCTTTCTTATTATCACTTCAAGAAACAAAAACTTTAATATTTACAATACTGTTTTTGTCCTCTTCCTGCTGGTTGGAATATCAGTTCTTTCTGCATTACTGTCACTAAATGTTTCAAAGGAAAGAATTTATGACAGTTATGATTTGTCACGCAGTTATAACAGGATGGAAGTAATACTAAATGAACTTCCCGGTATAAAAAGTAATACACTGGGGATGCAGGGATCTTCTTCAATAAATCTGAAGATTGACAACTTACTGAATGTAGTGGATGAATATAAGAATCTGATTTTCAGTGCAGAGAATATTACAAAACAGCAGTGGATTAATGATCCCGGAGTTTTAATCAGACCTGAGGCACCCGCTTTGGCCGGAATAGCAATATTGAAGGGCAATGAAGCTTTTCCTGGTGAAAAACTGGAAAAAGGTATTAAAAATCTTATTCTGGAGCTCGAAAAAAGCCCCGGTTATGAAAATCTGGCAAAAGCGGCTCCGGAAATATTTAATTATAAGGAACCTGAAAGTCCCGAAGATAACTGGGCATACTCGGTTTTTATTGACAATAACCTGTCATGGTCCATCATTTACCTTGACGCTATTGAAGTCAACCTTAAAATGATTAAAATTTCGGTTAATACCACAAATCTTTGAAATTATTAGTATAATGGTAATTTTATATATTTGTTATCAGTAAACATCCTAACAATGAAAATTATCACTATGAAACCCACATGTTATGCTAACACAAACACTTATAAAAATAATTTTTATCAACATGTGCGGTTCCATCATACCTTAAAAATCAAAATTATATTATGATGAAAATAAGAAGCAGATTATTTGTGACTATAGTTGTTGCAATGGGATTATCATCTTTTATTTCGGTTTTTTCCCAGGAAGATCCTGTTTCTGAATTTAGTGCAGGTGCCGATATTTACAGCAACTACATTTGGCGAGGAACCAAGTTTGGAACTGGTCCAGCCATTCAGCCAACGATTAAATATTCCGGGAGTTCATTCACCGCAGGGGCATGGGGTTCAGTCGATTTTTCAGGCTACCAGGAAGCTGACCTGTACTTCTATTTTTCACTCCCGGCCGGATTAAGTCTGGGTTTAACAGATTATTATTACCCGGGACTAAATTATTTTGACTATTCCGACACGTCAGGCAGCCATGCGTTCGAAATAAACCTTGGGCTTTCAAAGGGCAATTTCAGCCTGGCTGCTAACTATATTTTAAATAAAGCGGGTGGAGCTGCTTCATTAGGAGGGGATAAGTATTTTGAGGCAAAATATTCTTTTAAATCATTTAATTTGTTTATCGGAGCCGGCGATGGCTGGCATACATATAATTCTGCTACCGGGAAAGATAAATTTGCTATCTGCAATCTGGGACTGGGGACTTCAAAAATCATCAAAGTAACAGATACTTTCAGCATACCTGTAACAGGACAACTGTTGTTTAATCCCGATAAGGAACAAATGTATATTGTAGTCGGATTTACATTTTAAGTCTGGAAATTTTTAATCGGTTTTTTCTGCATTAAATAAACTTTTAAAATCACAAATTACTACAGAATTTTTGTTCTTCTTTACATCCGATTTTTTATATATTGCAGAACGAATTCCGAAACCATGATACTCCGGCAAACAAGGTTTTTCATTTTCCTGTTTCATTCTTTGCTTCCACTGGTTGTCTTTCCCCAATCCAGAACATTAGATTACTATTTAAATGAAGGGATATGCAACAGCCCTTTGCTTAAAGATCTTCAGAACCAGTTGAATACAACTTCTTTCGATACTCTTCTGATACAGGCTGCAAAAAAACCTCAGATTGAAGCAGTATCACAATTATTATATTCTCCTGTTTACGGCAAATTCGGTTATGATGAGGTTATTACAGATGGTGGCAATTATCAGGCAGTAGCAGCTGTATCACAAAGCATATTCAACAGGAAGGGAATCGAAAATAAATACAAAACAATCGGGATTCAAAGCCAGTCGATCAGCAATACAGCAAAACTTTCAGTGGCAGAATTGAAGAAAACCATTACCAATCAATTTCTCACTTGCTGTTCAGATTTCAGCGAACTCTCATTTAACCGGTCATTTTTCGAACTTATGCAGAACGAAAATGAAATTGTAAAACAATTTGTTAATAATGGAATTTGCAACCAGACTGATTACCTGTCGTTACTCGTCGAAACACAGGGTCAGGAAGTGCTTGTTAATCAGCTTCAAAATCAATACAGGAAAGATTTAGGGCTTCTTAATCAACTTTGCGGTTTGAATGATACGACATTGTATGAGCTCCAGGTACCGCTATTAGATTTGAAGGAAGTAATTGATGTTTCGGGTTCACCATTTTTCAGACAATTCATAATTGACAGTATTAATATCGTAAATGAGAAAAGCGCAATAGAAATAAGGTATAAACCAAAAGTCAGATGGTTTGCTGATGCCGGCGTTCTCACCAGCACACCGTTGAATTTTTACCGGCATTTTGGTTACAGTGCCGGGATCAGCCTTAATGTACCGATTTATGACGGGCATCAAAAAAGTATTGAAAAACAAAAGTTGGATTTGTCAGAGAATACAAGATTGTTATATAAAAGCAATTCCCGGAAGCAGTATAACCAGCAAATTCTCCAATTGAATGAAGAGTTGAAAGGAATGCGTGAGGTAAAAGCTCAACTTGAGAGACAACTGGCAACTTCAAAACAGCTCACCGCGTCTCTAAAAGCACAACTTGAAACCGGAATAATCCGGATGACTGATTATATAAATTCTATTAAGAATTTCAGAAACATTAACAGAAACCTTAATTTGGCCTGCATTCAGATTCTTCAGATCATTAATGAAATGAACTATCTGGCGACATTTTAATAAATTTTAATTGAAATAACCCGGGAAAAAACTATCATAATGTTACCAGGAAATATTAAATACTGCAATTACCTTTTTATTGCCGGTTTTATTCTGGCGGTTTCTGCCTGCCGGTCTACTACAGGGAGCACAGAAGAGGGAACCGTTGTTAAAACACCTGTCACCGTTGTGTCGGTTACTTTTAAACCGATTTCGGAAACAATTGAGTTACCGGCTGTAACTGTCTTTCTTAATAAGAACATAATCAGGTCCTCAACAACAGGAACAATTGATACCATATCTGTTTCTCCCGGAGATTTTGTAAGCAACGGACAGCTCCTTTTTACTCTTAAAACCCGCGAAGCATCTGCTGTCCGAAATTCCTTGCCGGGTGATTCAAGTCTGGTTTTTATAGGCATAATTAAAATTGTATCTCCAAAGGAAGGTGTAATTAGTTCTATATCGCATCAGACCGGTGACTTTGTCCAGGAGGGCGATGAACTCGCTGTTGTTTCCGAACAGAATAGCCTTGTTTTTATCCTTGAAGTACCATTTGAGCTTAGAGGCATTGTTGAAAAAAGCAATACCTGCTCGTTAAAACTGCCCGATAATACAGTCATAACAGGAACAATTAAAGGGAAGCTTCCTGAGATGGATGTTCAATCGCAGGCTATAAGTTATTTTGTTAAACCTGCTGCCACCAGCCGGCTTCCAGAGAACCTGATTGCAGTTGCAGGTATTATCAAAAACAGCAAGACAAGCGCAGCCGTCCTGCCCAAACTGGCAATACTTGGCGATGAGACACAGACTGAATTCTGGGTGATGAAAGTGGTAAATGATAGCACCGCCATTAAAGTCCCTGTCCGGAAAGGAATTGAAAACAACGATGAGGTCGAGATATTGGATCCTGCGTTCCAGTCTACTGACAGAGTGATACTTACAGGAAATTACGGTCTTCCTGATACTGCCTCTGTGATAGTAATGAAATAAGTTGATGAAGAATTTCTTCCTTGAGTATAAAAACCCTGTTTCAGTTGTCCTGGCAGTAATAATAGCAGGCGGGCTGTTTTTTTACAGCAGTATCCCGACTTCTCTTTTTCCTGAGATTACTTTTCCCAAGATCAAGATCATCGCCGATAACGGTGAACAACCGGTCGATAAGATGATGATTTCCGTTACCCGCCCGTTGGAAGATGCTATAAAGCAGGTACCCGATCTGAATATGCTCAGGAGTGCCACCAGCCGCGGTACATGCGAGATATCTGCTTTTCTGAACTGGGATGCAGATATCAATGTAAATCAGCAGATGATGGAATCAAGGATATCACAAATAAGAAATCAGCTTCCTTCAGGCGTCACAATCCAGATTGAAAAGATGAATCCATCAATTCTTCCGGTAATCGGATACACTATAGAAAGTGATAAAAAATCTCCGATTGAGCTAAACATGATTGCTACTTATATCGTTAAACCGTTTCTTTCTCAGATAGAAGGTGTATCGTCGGTAGGTATTATAGGAGGAAAAACCAAAGAGTACTGGATTGAGCTCAACAAGCAGAAAATGATGGCCTTAGCCATCACACCTGAGACGATAAGAGATGTCCTGAGTCAGAACCATTTTATAAGTTCAAATGGTTATCTGTCCGACTACCGGAGGCTCTACCTGACAATAACCGATGCGTCTCTCTATAATTTGGATGATATTTCCAATGCTGTGATACGAAACGATGGTAAGAGAATAGTAAAACTGAAGGATTTTGCAGAAATAATTGTCCGCGAGAAAACGGAGTATACCAGGATAAATGCAAATGGCCGGCAGGGTTTGCTTGTGGCAATATTGAAACAACCCGGTGCCAACCTTATTAATCTCTCAAAAAATGTAGCTGAGAAAAAGAAAGATCTTGAGAAAATACTTCCTGCAGATGTTCATCTCTCTCTGTATTATGATCAGGCTGATTTTGTTCAGGGAGCAATCAGGAGTGTCAACGATAGTATATGGGTTGGTCTTTTGCTCGCAATCATTGTTGCAATAATGTTTCTGCGATCATTCCGTGCCAGTGCTACAATTCTTGTAACAATCCCGGTTACCCTCTTTTTAACCATTATTGTGCTTTATTGTATCGGATATACTCTGAATATAATGACCTTTGGCGCTATTGCAGCAGCAATCGGCTTAATAATTGACGATGCTGTAGTTGTGGTTGAACAGATACACCGGACTCACGAGGAATACCCCGAGAGACCTTCAAAACAGCTTGTTCATCAGGCAATTAATTATCTTATTCCCTCTATGGTCGGGTCATCGATAAGTACCATTGTCATCTTTTTTCCCTTTATGTTGCTTGGAGGTGTCGCCGGGGCATACTTCAATGTTTTGACCAATACCATGATAATAACACTGGTCTGCTCATTCCTTGTTACGTGGATCGGATTGCCGGTTATATATATATGGTTATCAGGGCTCAAACCCTTATTTCCTTTAAAGAAAAAACAGACCATTAAAATCGTAAAAAGCAGGACATGGGTGAGCTTTTCCATTAAGAACCCTTCTATAAGTATATTATTCCTGATTATTCTTGCAGGTTCGATAGTATATATTCTTCCAAGACTTGAGACTGGTTTTCTTCCTGAAATGGATGAAGGGTCTATTGTACTTGACTATAAATCACCCCCGGGAACCTCTCTGGATGAGACAGACAGGATACTGAAAGAGGTTGAAAAAATAATTGTCACAATACCTGAGTTCGAGACATATTCAAGGAGGACCGGGGCACAGATGGGGTTCTTTATAACTGAACCAAACGATGGAGATTTTCTTATCCAACTAAAAAAGGACAGGAAGCGTAGTACTGAAGAGGTGATTGATGACATCAGGAAAAGAGTGGAAGCGTCACAACCTGCCTTACAGATTGATTTTGGCCAGGTGATCGGAGACATGCTTGGAGATCTGATGGAATCAGTTCAGCCTATTGAAATAAAAATATTTGGCAGCGATCAGGAGAAACTTAATGAACTATCATCCCAGATTGCATCGGAAATTGAAAACATTGTTGGAATAGAAGATATTTTCGACGGTATCTTAATTGCCGGTCCTTATATCGATATTATTCCTGATCAGAAAAAACTTGCTCAGTTCAATGTCACACCTGCATCATTTCAATTCCAGGTGCAGACTATGATGGGGGGCAATATTGTCGGAAGTGTCCCTGAAAAGGAACAACTTACAGATATCAGAATGATTTATCCCAACAGTACAAAAAACGGACTTAGCCAGATTAAGGACGAGTTTATTTTTCTTCCTGACGGCAAACTTAAACCGATTTCAAGCTTCGCTGCATTCAGTGTTAAAAGGGGAGTTGCGGAGTTGAACAGGGAAAACCTTAAATCAGTTTCAATAGTAACGGCAAGACTTAATAACCGGGATATTGGAAGTGCAATAAAAGAAATCCGGAAAATTATTAATTCAAAATTCTTTCTTCCACAGGGTTATCATATTGAATATGGCGGTATGTATGCCGAACAGCAGAAGTCATTTAATGAGCTTCTTACTATACTTATTCTTTCCAGCTTGCTCATATTTGCCCTTATGTTATTCCTTTTCAAAGATTTCAGGGCTGCATTCTCAATACTTTTTATTGCAGTTTTTGGTCTTTCCGGAAGTCTTATAGCGCTATTCATTACTAATACGCCCTTGAACGTAGGAAGCTATACCGGATTGATTATGATTGTCGGTATAATCGGAGAAAATGCAATTTTTTCATTCCAGCAGTTTATGACAAACAGGGCAACCGGGTCGGTTGATGAATCGCTTGTCTTTGCTATCTCGACAAGATTGCGACCCAAGCTTATGACTGCCTTAGGTGCAATCATAGCCCTTTTGCCACTTGCCACCGGTATCGGAACAGGAGCGCAAATGCATCAACCATTGGCAATTGCAGTTATTGGCGGCTTTATCATTGCCCTGCCTCTCCTGCTGATTGTTTTCCCTACTATACTGAGGATAGTTTACAAATCAAAAAAAATACCACTGGAGGGGATTTGACTTCGCCGGGCTCGCAGAAGCTTGCTTGAATTCAACCCTTCAACCTTCTTCAACTTTTATCTTTTCCTCCCCTGCAGGCTGGCTCTTTCGCTAAATTTGCCCACCAGTCAAATTTTTTACGCTCGGCCCTGTCTTTTATCTTATTATTTCCTACATTTGATACTGTGTTTCCTAATGTGCTAGTAAACTTAATATTATGTTAGTAAGAACATTTGCCAGTGCCGTTACAGGTATTGATGCGGTGACAGTTACAATTGAAGTTAACGTGTCGCGCGGTATCCGTTTTTTTCTTGTGGGGTTGCCTGATGTTGCAGTGAAAGAAAGCCAGCAGAGAATTGAATCAGCTCTGCGTGCACTTAATTATCACTGGCCAGGTAAACAAGTGGTTATAAATATGGCCCCGGCAGATATCCGGAAGGAGGGATCTTCGTACGACCTCCCATTGGCTTTAGGTATCCTTGCTGCTGATGAAAAAGTCATAAAAGGTGAGATTGAGTCATATGTTTTAATGGGAGAACTATCGCTTGATGGTACTCTGCAACCGGTTAGGGGAGTCCTCCCTATAGCTCTGAGAGCCAGGGAAGAGGGATTTAAAGGAGTTATTGTACCTGTTAAAAATGCTCGGGAGGCTGCGGTTGTAGACAGCCTGGATGTATATGGAATGGAAAATCTTGGCGATGTGGTTGATTTTTTTAACGGCATCCGGAAATTCAGTCCGGTAAAAGTTGACCTGTTGGAGATATTTGCCAATGAAGCAAACAAATATGATGTTGATTTTTCAGATGTAAGGGGTCAGGAGAATGTTAAGCGTGCCCTCGAGGTAGCTGCTGCCGGTGGTCATAATATTATCATGATTGGTCCGCCAGGAGCAGGTAAAACCATGTTAGCCAAGCGATTACCAACAATTATCCCACCTCTTACGCTGGAAGAAGCTCTTGAGACAACAAAGATACATTCAGTAGCCGGCAAGATTGACTACCATACAGCACTGATGACAAAGAGGCCATTCCGGTCGCCCCATCATACAATTTCAGATGTGGCACTCGTTGGTGGCGGCACTTTCCCTCAGCCCGGAGAAATTTCCCTTGGACATAACGGGGTGTTGTTCCTAGATGAACTGCCTGAATTCAAACGGTCAGTACTTGAAGTTATGCGACAACCTATTGAGGACAGGGTAATTACCATTTCAAGAGCAAAATCAACAGTTGACTATCCGGCCAGTTTCATGCTTGTAGCTTCCATGAATCCATGTCCATGCGGGTTTCATAATCACCCTGAAAAAGAGTGCATGTGCTCACCGGGAATGGTGCAAAAGTACCTGAACAGGATATCAGGTCCTTTACTTGATCGTATTGACATCCATATTGAAGTTGTTCCTGTTAATTACGACAAACTTTCCGATTCAGGGAAAGTTGAACATTCATCCGTCGTCCGCGACAGGGTTGTCCGAGCCAGGTCAATCCAGGCAAAACGATTTGAGGCAGTAAAAGGGGTATATTCAAACTCACAGATGTCATCGTCGATGCAGCGAAAATACTGCCAATTGGATGAATCGGGAGGAAGACTGCTTAAAACCGCAATGGATATAAGAGGGCTTTCGGCCCGTGCTTATGACAGGATATTGAAAGTTTCCAGGACCATTGCAGACCTGGGCGATTCTGAAAACATTACTGCCGAACATATCTCAGAAGCAATAAACTACCGCAATCTTGACAGAGAAGGATGGGCCGGGTGAGTTTGTATTTGCTTATCTTTGTACGTGAAAATGGAACTTAAAAACTCTTTCTTTCGATTTTTTTTGTGGAATAATCAAATTTTACTACTTTTATAATCTTATTAACATACCTGATCTTTTTTGCATGGATCTTACGCGCCGTATTCGCGATAAAATGATGAAAGAACGCCTTATGTTTGTATACAGGGGCGTTGTGACAAATGAAAATTCTGTTCACCTTCTCATGCTTCTTGAAAAAGAGATGGAGAATTCAGAATTTGGATTTGTCGGGAGGAAAAGACTTTTTATGTTTGTACTTGAGAGTCTTCAGAATGTTTCAAGGCACAGCAATAAGAGTCAGTATGCCGGCATGTCACTGGTTGTTTACTCCAAAACTGACACCGGCTATACGGTGACCACAGGAAATGTTCTTCCATCTGCCAGTATTAATGATTTAAAAGAAAAACTGGATGAGATCAATAATCTTGAAACAAAAGAGATAAGGAATGTTTACAGGCAAATGCTTAGTACATCGGAATTCAGCAGCAAGGGAGGAGCAGGACTGGGGCTGATTGAGATGGCAAAAAAAACAGGCAATAAACTCGATTATGATTTTGTTCCACTTGATAATGAATATTCCTATTTTATTTTAAGCAAGACAGTTGACTCAGGCGGAGTTGGAATGCATTATAGTGAGAAAGAAAAGCCTTTTCATGGTAAATCTGTTGCCCAGCTTGAAAGAATTATGGCTGAAAACAATATTTATCTGATCTGGTCGGGACATATTTCACCAGACGTTGGGAAAGAAGTTCTCTCCTTCACGGAAACAAAACTTGCAGAAGAAGATATAGAATCAAATCTTAGGAAGAGGGTGTTCAGCATTCTTATTGAGATACTTGAAAATGTTGCAAAATACAGCCCGGGCAGGGAGCCTGAAGAGCAATTAGGAATGCCCGTTGCAATGATCAGAATGGAGGATAAAGTATATTCTCTTACGACCGGAAATCTTATACTGAATACAGAAGTTGATCAACTAAAGGAAAAACTCGATACTATAAATAAGTATGACAGGGTTGGTCTCAAAGAGCTCTTCAGAAAATCCCTCTCAGGGCAGACTATCAGTACCGACAGCACCGGGAATATGGGACTTATTGATATGGCAAGGAAATCAGGAAGCAAACTGTTATACCAGTTTGAAAAGATTAATGATCTATATTCTTATTATACTTTAACAGTTAAGGTCGAAGACAGAACTTCTTAAGCCAATGTCTTGAAGGTAAGCGCATTACCGCCCCATTCAGCATAACTGCCGTTTTTAATCCAGTCGCCCAGAAATATTATTTCTGCTTCTTGTTGCAGTTTATAGGTCATTGCCAGATGTCGGTGACCAAAAATGAAATAATCAATTTTATCATTTTCAAGAACTGACCTGGCATACCTTATCAGGTCCTCTTTCTCTTCGCCGAGAAATTCTTTTGTTATACCCCTTCCAAGTCTTGAGTTTAATGACCATTTGTGTCCGATGCCAACCCCGATTGAGGGATGGAGAGCTGAATACATTACCCTCAGTGGTTTGTTATGGAATATTGAAAGAAGGATTTTATATCGGGGATCCCTTGTTCCAAGCCCTTCGCCATGTGCCAGATGGAACTTTTTCCCATCGAATATTGTGGTAAACGGGGTTGTGTGAATAGTGATCCCGCATTCACCGGAAAGATAATCACCTACCCACATGTCGTGGTTACCTGTAAAAAAATGAATCGGGATACCCGAATCAGTTATTGCAGCAGCTGTTCCCAGGAACCTTGTGAATCCACGCGGAACCACAAGCTTATATTCCCACCAGAAATCAAAAATGTCACCAAGCAGGTATATCTCTTTCGCATCATTAGCAATAGAGTTCAACCATGTGACTACCTTTTTCTCTCTTTCAACAGGAGGCGATCCTGCTGGTAATCCGAGGTGAAAATCAGAAGCAAAATATATTTTTCTGGTTTCTGCCAAAGCGTAATTTTATTTATTAAACAACTGTTCGAGTCTCAATTGCAGGGATTTGCCGTGAAGGTTTGATGAGATGATTTTACCGTTCTTGTCAAACAGATAGTTAGCAGGAAGATTCTTTACATTGAAGATCAACGCATTTTTTGGATTGAGGGGATCATCTTCTCTTGTGCTGATCCATGGCAATTCATCAAATTTAACAGCCGATTTCCAGTCTGTTTCACTTTCGTCGAGATTAATCTGATATATCTCAAATCCTTTTTTATTATACATTTTGTAAAACTCCTTCAGCTGAAGGTTTTCCTCAATACATTCTTTTGACCGGACCGACCAGAATGTCAGAAGAACATATTTCCCACTCAGGGAGGAAAGCGCTATTCTTTTTCCGGCAACATTTTTTAAATCAGGATTATGTTTTGTCAGTGGCATTTTTTTGGTTAACTGCTCAAGTTTGTTAACATACATCTGATTCATCTCTTTTTCAAAGTCTCTTGCAAGGGCCTGCACATGTTTTGAGTTTGGATAATGACGTGTAAGGGAATCAGTAACTATTTTAAGATACTGGAGATCGTGCGGGTCATAAAGTACATATGCTTGAGGGTTGATCCTCTGATACAATGCTTTTATTGAAGCCAGAGAGTTTATGTTGGTAATTATGAATTCAATATTATTCTTTCGTTGCGCCTTAATCAATTTATTAAACTCTGCTTCAAGTAACGGGCCTTTAACATCAAATCCGGGTTCTCCTGAAGCTTTGGTATAAACTGTACTTAGGGAATCAAGTTTTCTTTTTGTTTCAGTAAGTGCGAGATCGAGAATCTGTAGCTTTTCTGATCCTAATGATCCGTTAACGGAGTATTTTTCAAAAAGATTTTTACCTTCAAACGCGAGGTTGATGTTTTCACCGGGTTCAGCCAAAAGAGTAATATAATCTGATGAAGAAACGCCCAACTGATAAAAATCTGCTTCAGAGGCCCTTACTTTGAACCGGAATCCTCCCTTCTTGCTGATTTTTGAAGAGTCAATCAATACAGGAGTATCAACATCTACCCTGTTGAGATAAATATATTTTTCTGTTTTACCTTTTATAATTCCATCGACTGAGAATGAGCCTTTGTCTTTGCACCCCGAAAAAATTAAAACCAGAACCAGTAAGAATAGTATTCGTTTCATTAAAAGTCGGATTACCAGTTTTCTGTATTCAGTTTGATTTTTATTTATTGAATAGTTCAGCCAGTTTTACCTGCAATTGGTCGCCTCTCAGGTTTGAAGCAATTATCCTGCCCTCTTTATCAAGAAGGAAATTTGCAGGTATGGATTCAATTTTATAGAGTGGAATAACTATCGAATTCCAGTATTGAATGTCACTCACATGGATCCATTTCCCTAATTGACCATCCTGAATACCTTTCATCCAGGCCTCCCTGGTTTTGTCAAGCGACACCTGGTAAATCTGAAATCCTTTCTTATGATAAAGGTCGTAAGCTTTTACAAGGTTAGGGTTCTCCTGCCTGCAGGGAGCGCACCATGAGGCCCAAAAATCGAGCAATACTACCGAACCTTTTGTGGAAGATAGTTTAATTGTATCACCTTCGGGTGTTGGAAGGGATATCTCGGGAGCCTCAGCCCCCTCTCCTGAAGCAGGAGTAATTGACGTTTCTCCTTTTATACTTGCAAGCAACTCCTGAACCTGTTGGTGAAGTGAAATGACCGGCTCATATTCGGGGTAAAGTATAGACATGGATGAGTCAACCCGCATAAAATATTTTAGATCCTTGTTAGGATTCAGAACATATACATTCGGCGCAACCTGCTGATATAGTGCAACAAGGCTTACAAGTGATGTGATGTTTTCATCTATATAAGTCTTTGTGAAGGAGTTTATCTCATTCAGATAGGTCTGAGCCATACTGTCGAGCGATTCGATCACAGTTGGTAATTGAGGACTATCAACATTTTGATTATAGATATTGGTCAACCCCATTAATTTATTGATGGTTTTTCTCAGAGTTCTGTTGTACTCAGCCATCGATTCGGTTCCTTTTGATCCGGTGACAGATATCGGATAATTTAACGAATCATTATGTGCACTCAGGCTGATCCTTTCACCCGGTTCAACAAGCATGGTCATGAAGTTATTTTCATTTATTTTGAGAAGATAAAAGGCAGGAAGTTTAATCTCCATCTTAAAGTTAAATGTTCCATCATCCATAACCTTTATGGAATCAACTGTTGTCAATTCATTTGATTTCAGTTCGTCAAGAAAAATATATTCTCCGCTAACAGGGTTTATAAGCGTGCCTGAAATTTGGGCAGTATTATTTTTACATCCGGTAAATACCATTGCTGCAAACAGGTACAAAAAAAACTTCTTATTCATTAAGTAAGATGTTAATTGATAATTATTTTGAAATATTGAAATGCAAAGTTATTCTTTTTTTTATCCGGCACTACTTTTAAGAAATTTTATTAATTTTCTTAGGATCGGTTAGGGTAGTTTGCAGAGTTCAATATTTTTTGCTATCTTAGATTGATTTTCTATATCATACAAACAGTAATTAAATGAGTTACATAAAGTTCGAAAAGAGTCAGGTAGTAAACCTTGAATTTTCGCTGGGGAGAGAGATCATAAGAACAAACAGGGCAGGGTCTTACTCCTCGACCACTATTGTTGGCTGTAACACACGTAAATATCATGGATTGCTTGTATGTCCTGTCGATGAGCTTGGTGGCGAAAGATTTGTCCTTCTATCCTCACTTGATGTTACAATAGTTAATAATAACAAGAGTTTTAATATTGGTATAAGAAAGTATAAAGGAGATTATTTTAGTCCAAAGGGGCATAAATATATTGAGGACTTTAATGCTGATAATATTCCTTCAAGAATTTACAGGGTTGGCGGAGTTATGCTGAAGCAGGAAAGGCTGCTTGTTTACTATGAAGAACAATTTCTTCTCAGATTTACTGTTCTTGAGGCTTCCGAACCAATGAAGCTGCAGGTACGCCCTTTTCTTGCTTTCAGAAATATTCATCAGCTCACGCGTGCCAATCTCGCTGCCAATACAAAGGTTGATTTCATTGAAAGCGGGATCAAATCCAAAATGTATGAAGGTTTTCCTTCATTAAATATGCAGTTTTCCACAAAAGTTGAGTTTATTCATGTTCCTGATTGGTATCTTGGGGTAGAATATCCTGAAGAACAAAAACGGGGATATGATTATTCTGAAGATCTTTTTACTCCCGGATTTTTTGAGTTTGAAGCAAAAGAGGGTGATATAATAGTATTTTCCGCTTCCACGAAAGAGGAAAAAACATCAGGACTCAAGCAGAAGTTTACAAAAACAGTTTCAGGAAAAACTCCCAGGGATAGTTATATAAATTGTCTAAGGAATGCCGCTCAGCAATTTGTTGAAAAACGGGGAGGGAAAACTCTTATTATTGCAGGGTATCCATGGTTTGGTGCATGGGGGAGAGACACTTTTATTTCGCTTCCGGGACTTGCTTTTGCCCGGCACAGTCTGGTTCTCTACAGGGCTGTTCTGGATACCCAGATTGACAAGATGAAGGATGGATTATTCCCTAATATGGGTGAAGCCGGCAACCCCGTTTTTAATTCTGTTGATGCCCCTCTTTGGTTTTTCTGGGCGGTTCAACAGTATATTGAACATGGCGGTACCGATGGATGGGAACGATACGGGGCAGCCGCAAAATCAGTACTGAATGCCTTTAAAAACGGTACGGCTTTTAATATCCACATGAGAGATAATGGGCTTATTTATGCTGATGCCCCGGGGAAAGCACTTACATGGATGGATGCTGTTGTAAATGCGATCCCTGTTACACCACGGAGAGGTTACGCGGTTGAGATCAATGCTCTCTGGTATAATGCTGTCTGCTTTTCTCTTGAAATGGCCAGGATCAAAAATGATAAAAATTTTATTAAGGAGTTTGAAAAATTGCCCGACCTGATAAAAAAATCATTTCTTGAAATATTCTGGAATGAAAAATTGGGTTATCTGGCTGATTATGTTAATGATGATGAAGGGAAAAATATTTTTGTCAGACCGAATATGGTTATTGCCGTTTCGCTGCCACATTCGATGCTTGACAAAGAACAAATGAAAAATGTTTTGGATGTCGCAGATAAAGAGCTTGTTACCGTTAGAGGTCTGAGAACACTCTCACCCGAAAATAAATTTTACCAGGGTACATATAAAGGGAATCAGGAGGAGAGGGATAAAGCATATCATCAGGGTACGGTATGGCCATGGCTGTACGGCCCCTTCTGTGAAGGCTGGTTGAAAGTATATGGGAAACAGGGTGTCCGGAAAGTAAAACAATTGATTTTTGGTCTTGAAGCCGTGATGAGTGAACATGGGGTAAGCACTATTTCCGAAATCCATGATGGCGATCCTCCTCATTCACCACAGGGAGCAATTTCTCAGGCATGGAGTGTAGGCGAGGTGCTGAGGATAATCGAGCTGCTCGAAACTAAGTATGCAAATCAATAACTGAGGCAGGATATGCGTGTGTTAATGTTTGGATGGGAATTTCCGCCACATATCTCAGGGGGATTAGGTACTGCCAGCTATGGTTTGACAAAAGGCATGTCAACCCTCGATGACCTGGAAGTGATCTTTGTTGTGCCCAAGGCATGGGGTGATGAGGATCAGACTTTGGTCAGACTGATTGGAGCAAACCAGGTACCGGTATCATTCAAGCAGGTTTATTATAAAGGGTTCAGACGCCCTATGGAAAAAATTGAAGTATCATCAAAAATAGTTCCTTATACCGATCCTGAAAATTTCTGGAAAATGACCAGATCAGAAGTATCAGGTTATAACCTTTTCATCCAGACAAACAGTAGAGGCATGGTCGATTTTTCCGGAAGATATGACAATTACCTTATGGACGAAATAAACAAGTATGCCATCGTTGCCTCTGTGATAGCTGAAGAAAATGAGTTTGATATCATACATGCGCATGATTGGCTTGCCTATCCTGCCGGGATTGCTGCCATGGAAGTATCAGGGAAACCTCTTGTTATTCATGTCCATGCAACAGACTTTGACCGTAGCGGAGGTAATGTCAACCCCGATGTATTCCGCATTGAGAAGAGTGGAATGGATGCTGCATCTAAAATAATCACTGTCAGTAACCTGACCAGAGACATTGTCATAAACAAATACCATATCGATCCCGATAAAGTTGAAACTGTATATAACGCCGTTGAACCGGTGAAGATTTCTGAAAACCTGGTCATCAAGAAAGGTTTTGATGAAAAAGTGGTCACATTCCTGGGCCGCATAACCTTGCAGAAAGGTCCTGAATATTTTATTGAAGCCGCTTATAAGGTATTACAGGTGATGGACAATGTCAGATTTGTTATGGCAGGATCGGGAGATATGATGGAAAGGATGATGAGAAGAGCTGCCACGCTGAAAATAACTGATCGCTTCCATTTTACCGGGTTCCTTAAAGGGACAGATGTTTTTTCCATGCTTGATATGAGCGATGTCTATATTATGCCATCTGTATCAGAGCCATTTGGTATCTCTCCGCTCGAAGCAATGCAGTCGAACGTGCCTGTTATAATAAGTAAACAGTCGGGTGTGGCTGAGATACTTACACATGCGGTAAAAACAGACTTCTGGGATATAGATGCTATGGCCGATGCAATTTATGGTATCCTTAACTATCCTGCCTTGTCTAACATGTTTATTATAAACGGGAAAGAAGAGGTTATACGGCTTAAATGGGATAATTCAGCCAGGCATGTAAGGGATATATATTACAGAGTGATTGGGAATAATTAAATATTAAGATATGAGTGCATCAGGTAAAAAAGCGATATGCTTGTATTTTCAGGTTCATCAGCCTTTCCGGCTTAAGCGATACAGGTTTTTTGACCTGGGGAACGATCATTATTATTATGATGATTTCTCGAACGAATCAATCATGAGGAAAGTGGCAGAGAAATGCTACATCCCTGCCAATAACGTTATTATGGAGCTTATTCAGAAATACAAAGGGAAATTTAAAATCACCTTTTCCCTTTCAGGTCTGGCAATCAACCAGTTCAGACTTTATGCTCCTGAGGTTCTTGACTCTTTCAGGAGGCTTGCAGAAACCGGGATGGTGGAATTCCTTGCTGAAACCAACTCACATTCACTGGTTTCACTGAGGAGCAGGAGTGAATTTGAACGCCAGGTTACTAAGCATAAAGAAATGCTAAAAGAGTTTCTGGGAGTTGACGCAACATCTTTCCGTAATACTGAATTAATATACTCTGACCTGATCGGTTCGTGGGTTGCTGATATGGGATTTAAATCAATTTTGACTGAGGGCGCCAAGCATGTATTGGGGTGGAAAAGTCCTAATTATCTCTATTGTAATTCAATAAACCCCAGGCTTAAAGTTCTTTTGAGAAATTTTGTATTAAGCGATGATATTGCTTTCCGGTTCTCGAACAGAGACTGGGACGCATGGCCATTAACAGCTGATAAATATGCATCGTGGATAAATAAACTTGCTCCTAAAAGTGAACTGTTAAACATTTTTCTCGACTATGAGACTTTCGGGGAGCACAACTGGAAAGAGACAGGAATATTTGATTTTCTGTATCACATGCCGGGCGCTGTTCTCAGGAAAACGCCATTCAGATTTATGACCCCGACGGAGATTTCTGATATACTGCAACCGGTGTCGGCAATCAGTATTCCTTCTCCGATTTCATGGGCAGATGAAGAGCGCGATATCACTGCATGGCTCGGGAATGAACTGCAGGTTGCTGCTCTTGATAAATTATATAGTCTGGCAGGGAAAGTAAATAAATGTGAAGATGACCAGATAAAAAAGGACTGGGAATATCTTCAGTCAAGCGACCATTTTTACTATATGGCAACAAAATTCTTTTCCGATGGAGTAGTTCATGCCTATTTCAATCCCTATGAAACGCCATATGATGCGTTTATGAATTATATGAACGTGCTCAGCGATTTTGAGATCAGGCTTAGAAAATATTTCCCTGATACAGCAGAGCAGGATCAGATATTTAAGCTCGGTTCACAGCTCATAGAAAAAGATATAATTATCGAAAAACAGGCCACCGAGATTGAAAAACTCACAAAGAAAGTTGCTAAAATAAAACCAGTTAAGAAAAGTGCAGGGAGACCAACAAAAACAAAAACCATAAAAGCAAAAAAGACAACTCCTTTGAAATCTGCTAAGGCTGCAAGAAAATAAAACTCAAAAACAAAAAGCAAAAGAGCCAAATTCCCTTGTTCTTTTTAATTTAATTTGTTCGTCAACGTAAGAAATAATGATTGATAAGATAACTGCCCGGGGGAAAATATCTGACCTTGTTAATCGCTTTGAGAAGCAATATGTCTCTTATAAAAACTCGGATTATAACGAAACACAAACAAGACGTGATTTTATTGATCCTTTTTTCAAAGCGCTTGGCTGGGATATCGACAACGAAGAGGGATCTGCCGAAGCTTATAGAGA
Source organism: Bacteroidia bacterium (assembly GCA_026391555.1). Classification (GTDB taxonomy): domain Bacteria; phylum Bacteroidota; class Bacteroidia; order Bacteroidales; family VadinHA17; genus LD21. The sequence continues at coordinate 79,794 of JAPLEB010000060.1, forward strand.
AGTTATCCACGAAGACAAAGTAAAAATTGGAGGAGCCACAAAAGCCCCCGATTACTCATTTAGACTTGGTGGCGGGAAACGACTATTTTTTGTTGAAGCTAAAAAACCCAGCATCTCTGTAAAAGACGACATACAACCTGCTTACCAGATTCGCCGATATGGCTGGAGTGCAAAGCTTCCAATTAGCATTATCACTGACTTTGAGGAGTTTGCAATTTATGATTGTACAAAAAAACCTGACCAGTATGACAAAACTTCCGTTGCCAGAATCAAATATTTTACATTCCGTGATTATTTAAAAGAATTTGATTTTATCTGGGAGACTTTCAGCAAAGAACAAGTCCTGAAAGGTAGTTTTGATAAATTCGTCCAAAGTGATACCCATAAAAAAGGGACGGCTTCTGTTGATAAAGAATTTTTGGAATCGCTTGACAGATGGAGAACTTATTTGGCAGTTAACATAAGCTGGAACAACAAGAATCTTGACGAAGACGAAATAAATTTTGCAGTTCAACAAACTATTAACCGGATAATTTTTCTCCGTATTGCAGAGGACAGAAGTGTAGAGCCTTATGGGAATCTTAAGCATGCCACAAGACAAGGCAACTTATACTTGAATCTTTTCGAACAGTTCCGGAAAGCAGACGAAAAATACAATTCCGGATTAATTGATCTGAAGAAAGACATGATCAGCGAAAACCTTATAATTGAAAACAAAGTTATCAAGACAATCATAAATGAACTCTATTATCCGGAATGTCCTTATGAATTTTCAGTACTCCCTGTTGAAATTCTTGGAAGTGCTTATGAACAGTTCCTAGGAAAAGTTATCCGGATTACTCCTGCTCATCATGCAAAGATTGAAGAAAAACCAGAAGTCAGAAAAGCTGGTGGAGTTTACTACACGCCTCAATATATTGTAGATTATATAGTTAAAATTACAGTTGGCAAGTGCATTGAAGGAAAAACTCCCAAAGAAATTTCCAATATTAAAATAGTTGATCCTGCTTGCGGTAGCGGTAGCTTTTTAATTGGTGCTTATCAATATTTGATGGATTGGCATAAAAACTATTACAATGACAACAGTAAAATATCAAAAGGTAAAAAAGATAACCTCTTAACGCCTGATGGACATTTGTCTACTGATGAAAAGAAAAGGATTCTTCTCAATAATATTTATGGAGTTGATTTAGACGTGAATGCAGTTGAAGTAACTAAGTTGAGTTTACTCTTGAA